>DASZMW010000287.1:0-10897 GCA_035551735.1 Humibacter sp.
CAGGCCGACGACCCGGCAGCATGCCGGTAAACGTGGTGTTACTTGCTGTCCGCGTCGACCAGGGCTTGCACCTTGGTGTCCACGCCCTTGAGAAGGGTGTCGACGTCGGCGTTCTTGTTGGTCAGGACCGCTTGAACGACCGGGTCGAGAGCGGCGTAGAGGTCCTGAGTGTGAGCCGGCGGCTCAGGCACGATCTTCTGGTTGAAGATGCCGTCGGTGAATGGCTTCAGGTTTCCGACCGGAATGTTGTCGTACGGCTTGATCCACGCCTGGTTCTGCTCCCACGTCGCCTTGTCGAACACCGGGAGGGTCGGCGCGTTCACAGCCTGATTACCCTTGGCAAGCGTCTTGGCGTTGTTGATCGCCGCCGTCTTGTCCGCCGTCGGCCCCGTGCGGTAGAAGTCGATCCACTTGACCGCTGCTGCGACCTGCGCCGCCGAGTCCTTCACGTTGACGACGTCGACGTTGCCGCCGGAGAGGATGCCGGCGTCGGAACCCGACGCGATGGGGAACGTCGTGACGCCGTACTTGTTCTGATCGAAGCCGTTGGCCTGCATGAGCGAACCGATGACATCCGAACCGCTCATGTACATGGCGACCTTGCCGGATGCGAACGCCTGGTTGATGCCGCTCCAGTCGAACAGGAAGTTGCTGCCCATGGAGTTGTCACCCCACCGCAGCGTCTTCAGCCAGTCAAGGCCTGCCTTCGTCTGGGCGTTGTCCGTCGTGACCGTGACCTTGCCATCGGAGCCGACCTTCTCCAAACGTCCGCCGAGTGCCTGCGTCAGCGTCGCAAGCTCCCATCCACCGGTGCCGCCCTCGGTCATCTGCATGTAACCCGCCACACCTGGCACCTTCTGCGAGATGATCTTGGCGTCCTGCTGGATCTCGTCGAGCGTAGTCGGCGGCTTGTCTGGGTCGAGCCCGGCCTGCTTGAAGATGTCGCGGTTGTAGGACAGAGCCATGGCGTACGGACCCCACGGGATGCCGTAGACGTGACCGTTGTTTCCGGTCGCCACGTCGAGAACGTTCTTGTTCCACTTGTCGGCGGTCGACGTCTTCTTGAAGTCCTTCGTGATGTCGGCCAATTGGCCGCTGTTCGCGAGGGTCTTCGAGTCGGTGAAGGGCACGTTGAACACATCGGGCAGCGTGCCGCCGGCGAGCTCAGCGGTGAATGTCGGTGCGGTCCACTGGTACTCGACCGCCTTGACATTGATGTCCGGGTTCTCCTTGTTGAACTGCTGCACCCGCTGGTGCAGGGCCTTCAACGCGTCCGCCGTCGCACCGGGTAGAACGGGGGCGACGACGAGGTTGACCTTACTGTCGCCGCTTCCACTGCTCGACGAGCATCCACTGAGAATGCCGACGCCGACCAGGGCCACGGTGGCGAGCACCGCGATCTTTCCTGGGGACTTCATTGTCATGTTCCTTTCGGGTGTTCCATGGGATGTTTCGTGCGTCATCCGCGCCTGGGGCGTCAGGCGCGGATCTCCGGCGGCTCGTGCTGTGTTCGTAGCCATGCCGTGGAGTCTGGAGGCAGCTTTCCGCCGTCGAGCGGACTGCTGCAGAGCAGGATTCCGCCGTTGTCGGGCAGGTCGATGCTGTGGGTGGAGAGATTGGTGACAGAGAGAAAATCGAGGCCTCGGTCGAAGGCGAGCACATCGGGCGCAAGCTCTCGCCAGGCGAACGAGGTGTCGGATGTCGCGTTCAACGCTCTGCGGATCCGCAGCGCCTGCCGGTACAGCCAGAGCATCGATGACGGGTCGGCCTGCTGCGCCTGCACCGTGATGGAAGCCCAGCTCGCCGGCTGCGGAAGCCACGGAGCAGCGCTAGCGGAGTCCGGACTGAAACCGAACGGAGGCGTCGAGCCGCTCCAGGGAAGCGGTACGCGGCATCCGTCGCGACCGGGATCGACGCCGCCCGAGCGGAAGTGCATCGGGTCTTCGAGCAGATCCTCCGGAATGTCCTCGACCTCCGGGAGCCCGAGTTCGTCGCCTTGGTAGATGTACAGAGCGCCGGGAAGTGCCGCCGTCAGAAGGGCGGCGGCCCGGCCTCTGCGCTCGCCGAGGGCGAGATCGGTGGGGATTCCGGCTCGCTTCTTACCGAAGGCGAAAGACGAGTCGACGCGGCCGTACCGGGTGACCGGCCTGGTGACATCGTGGTTGGAGAGCACCCAGGTCGACGGCGCGTCGACGGGCGCGTGCGCAGCGAGCGTGGCATCGATGGAGTCGCGCAGCTCATCGGCATCCCACGGCCTGGCCAGAAAGTCGAAGTTGAACGCCGTGTGCAGCTCGTCTTTGCGCAGGTACTTCGCGAACCTGTCGATGTCGGGGAGCCAGATCTCTCCGACGAGAACCCGGGTGCCGGGATACGAGTCCGCGATCGAGCGCCAGCTGCGGTAGATGTCGTGCAGTTCATCGCGATCCTGCGTCGGATGCCCACCAGGGCCGGGATTCTCCGGCACCTCCGGCAGTGCGTCGTCTTTCACCAGCAAGGCCGCTGAGTCGATGCGAACTCCCCCGACGCCGCGGTCGAACCAGAACTTCAGGATGTCCTCGTGCATGCGACGTACGTCTGGGTGGTTCCAGTTCAGGTCGGGCTGCTCCGGCGTGAAGAGGTGCAGGTACCACTCGCCCGGTGTGCCGTCCGCGCCTGCGGTTCGTGTCCAGGTCTCGCCCGAGAAGTTCGATTCCCAGTTCGTGGGCATCTCGTCGCCGTCGTGGCCTTTTCCCTCGCGGAACCAGAACCGTTCGCGCTCCGGCGAGCCAGGACCTGCCGCCAGCGCCGCCTGGAACCACGGGTGCTGATCGGAGATGTGGTTGGGGACGATGTCGATGATCGTGCGGATGCCGAGTGCCAGGGCATCCTGGATCAGCCCTTCGGCCTCCTCGAGTGTTCCGAAGCGCGGGTCGATCGACCGATAGTCCGCGACGTCATACCCGCCGTCGGCGAGCGGTGACGCGTACCAGGGCGTGAACCAGATGGCGTCGATACCGAGGTCTTTCAGATAGCCCAAGTGCCTCCGCACGCCGGCCAGATCGCCAACCCCGTCGCCGTTCGCGTCGGCGAAGCTGCGCGGATAGATCTGGTAGATCGCGGCACTGCGCCACCAGAGCGGATCGGAGCTCGACGGGACGCGACGCGTCGATGCGGCCGGATCGGCGCTACCGACGGCCGTGCTGGTCTGGAGCTGGTCGGCTACGGAGGAGAGGTCCACTGAAGGAGCCTTTCTGGGGCGGCGGCACCGTCACAGGAAGGCGACGGTGCCGGGACTCGGTGCAGGTTCTCGCCGGTCGGAATCGGATCTCCCGACCGGCGTCAGTGTCAAAGTAGCCATCTTGACAACATGATGCAAGAACTAAACAAATAGCAATTGGCTTGCGTCTACTTGCACGGAATTACGCTACAGAATGGTCACGCTGGCAGAGGCGTGCCCCACCCTCGCGCCGCGACGAGGCGACCTTCAGCGCGGAGCCGGCCCCGTCGATGCCCGCACGACGAGCTCCGGCTCGAACAGGAACTCGTCCACGGCGGGCCGCTCTCCTTTGATCTGGGCAGTGAGCAACTCCATCACCATGCGGCCCATCGGCTCGATCGGCTGACGCACGGTGGTCAGGGGAGGCTCGACGCATCCCATCAGTGCCGAGTCGTCGTAGCCGACCACCGAGACGTCCTCCGGCACCCGCAGGCCCGCGCGACGAACGGCGCGGATGACGCCGAGAGCGAGCGGGTCGCTCGCACAGACGATGGCCGTCACGCCCGTTCTGAGCAGTTTCGCCGCCGCCGCTTGGCCCGCCTCGAGCGAATAGAGCGAACGCACAACGAGCTCGTCGTCGAACTCGAGCTTGGCACGCTCCATCTCGGCTTTCGCCGCACCGTACTTACGCTTGGACGGCACGTGGTCGCGCGGACCGAGCACGAAGCCGATGCGTGTGTGGCCGAGCTGGATCAGGTGCCGAACGGCCAGTTGGGTGGCGACTCTGTCGTCGCACGACACCGTGGGAAAGCCGATGCCGTCGATCGGAGCACTCACGAGCACGGTCGGCAGGTTCACGTCACGCAGCTTCTCGTAGTGGTCGTGCGAACCGGCCTCCTGCGTGTAGAGACCCCCGGCGAACACCACGCCAGACACGTGCTGCTCCAGCAGAAGGTCGACGTAGTCCGCTTCCGTGATGCCTCCTGCCGTCTGCGTGCAGAGCACGGGTGTGTACCCGTTCTGGGCGAGAGCTCCACCGACCACTTCCGCGAACGCGGGGAAGATCGGGTTCGACAACTCCGGCAGAACGAGGCCGACGAGGCGTGCCCGTTCTCCGCGCAGTTTCGTCGGTCGCTCGTACCCGAGTACGTCGAGCGCGGTGAGCACCGCCTGACGGGTCGCCTCACTGACCCCGGGTTTCTCGTTCAGCACGCGGCTCACGGTGGCCTCGCTGACCCCGACCTTTCGTGCGACTTCGGCTAGTCGTTTCGCCATGGTCCGAGTGTACGCAACTTCTTGCAACCGGCTGCAAGAATCTTTGTTCCAGGTCGCGGCCCGGCGCCCGTGCAGGAATCGTCCCCGCGCAGTGCGCAGGATCGCCCCTACCATTGCCCCATGCCGAAAGCGCTGCGGGGCCTGGCGCTCGCGAGTCACCCGGGACCGTCGGCCGTCGTGACGCTTGTCGCCGTGCTGCTCGCGGTGGCAGTCGGGTACTCCCCCTGGCGCGTCGTGCTGCTCGGCGCAGCGATTCTCTCCGGACAACTCTCGGTCGGCTGGTCCAACGACTGGATCGATGCAGCGCGCGACTCGCTCGTCGCCCGAAGGGACAAACCCGTGGCGACGGGTGCGGTCTCACGGCACATCGTGGGCATCGGCGCTCTCGTCTGCCTCGCCGCAGCTCTGGCTCTGACCCTTCTCCTCGGTGCGCCTGCACTCGCTGCACACGCCGTCGCACTCGCAAGCGCCTGGTCCTACAACGCGTGGCTGAAGCGAACGGTGGCCTCGGTCGTCCCGTATGTCGTGAGCTTCGGCATCCTGCCTGCGATCGTCACGCTCGGGCTGCCCGCACCCGAGTGGCCGGCCTGGTGGGTGATCGTTGCAGGATGCCTGCTAGGCGCAGCAGCCCACGTGACCAACGTGCTGCCCGACCTCGACACCGACCGTGCGACCGGCGTGCGCGGTTTCGGTCACATGCTCGGCGCTCGCGCCGGCGGCGTGTTCTCTTTCGCGGTGCTGGGGCTCGCGGGGCTCGACGTGGGGCTCGGCGCCTCCTTGGTGGGTGAGCTTTCCGGCTGGCCGGCGGCGATCGCGATCGCCGCCGCAGTGCTGACGGTGCTGATCGCGATCACGGGAGCGGCGATGACGCTGCGCGGCGTGCGATCGCGATGGCTCATGCGGCTCGTGATGACCAGCGCCGTCGTGATCGTCATCGGTCTGATCGCCGCTGGGCCCGTGCTGACCGCGTGACCGGAACGACCGGAACCGGAGCCGTCGCACCTGGGCCGATCGCCGTGGTGGAAGAAGCGGAGCCGGCGGCGGCGTGCGGCGCCACCGCACGCCTGTTGCGATTGACGATGCCGATGGCCGAAACCACGGCACCGATGACGAGCAGCACCACACACACCAGCAGCACCCTCCTCAGGCCGGCCTGATCGAGCGGACCGGCGACGATGAGACCGGCGCAGGCGACGGCGATCAGGCCAGCGATGCGGGCGACCGCGTTGTTGATCGCCGAGCCGATGCCGGCACGTTCGGGCGGCACGGCCCCCAGCACCGCGGCGGTGAGAGGAGCGACAGTGATCGACAGGCCGAGACCGAAGACGACCACCCCTGGCAGCAGTTCCACCCAGTAGTCGACCGACGATGCGCCCATGGTCAGCATCAGCGCGTAGCCGAGGGCAGCCACGGCGGGCCCGACCGCCATGAAGAGTCGAGGCCCCCATTTGCCGGAGAGCGCGCCGAACCGGCTGGCCAGGACGAGCGAGACGATGGTGGCAGGGATCAGGGCAAGCCCGGCGAGGGTCGCAGGATAACCTGCGACCTCCTGCAGGTAGATGCCGACCACCAGGGTGCCGAGTGAGAGCGCCGCGTAGATCGCGAACGTCGCAAGATTGCCGACGCCGAAGTTGCGGATGCGGAAGAGGGCGAACGGGAGCATCGGCCGCTTCGAGCGCAACTCGACGGCGGTGAACGCGGCGAGGCACAGGCATCCGATCAGAGCGCTCCCCCACACCAGTGGGCTCGACCAGCTCTCCTGTCCCTGCTCGATGAGCGCGAACACGACGCCACCGAGACCCACAGCCCCGAGCACGGCGCCCGCGTAGTCGATATGACCGTGTGCGTGCTCATGGTCGAGCTTGACGCGCCACAGGATGATCACGGTCGCCGCGATCGGAAGCGGATTGATCGCGAAGACGAGACGCCACGACAGCGTGTCGACGAAGACCCCGCCGAGCAGCGGCCCGGCGAGCATCGCAGCGGACGTCCACGCCGTCCAGCGGCCGATCGCCTTCGGCTGATCATCGGTGCTGAACACCTGGATGATGATCGCCAACGAACTCGGAACGAGCAGCGCTCCCGCGACCCCCTGCACGGCGCGGAAGACGATCAGGGACACGCCGTCCGGCGCCACCGCACATGCGATCGAGGCGATGCCGAATCCGAACAAGCCGATCATGAGGATGCGCTTTCGACCGAACGCGTCGGAGAGCGACCCTGCGATCAGGATGAGTGCGCCAAGAGTGATGAGGTAGGAGTCCACCACCCACTGCTGCAAGACCAGCCCACCGCCCAGTTCACGTTCGATCGCCGGCAGCGCGACGTTCACGACGGAACCGTCGAGGAACGCCACGAGAGACGCGAGGATCGCAACGAGCAGTACCGAGCGCTGCAGTGAGGTCACGAGCACAGTCAAACACCGGCGACTGACGCGCGCTTCGGTCGATCGACGGGTTCATCGTCTTTGCGGGCATCCTGCGACGCGCGGCGCGTGCGCCCGGACTGCGGCACCCGTCTGCTTATCGTGGAGACCGTGACTGTGCACGAGCTCCGACCGGCTGCGCGATCGTCACGTCCCTTGTGGCGGTGGCGTGTAACAGTCATCGCCGCTGCTCTGGCCGTTGCAGTTCCCCTTGTCACGACGACACCGGCGCACGCCGACAGCTACCCGAGCTGGGCCGAAGTGCAGGCGGCGAAGACGAATGCCGCTGCCGCCCAGGCCGAATACACCAAGATCGCGGGGCTCATCACCCAGCTGCAGCAGGCCGCTCAGGCCGCCGCCAGTGACGAACTCAAGAAGGAGTTCGAATACGGCCAGGCGAAGAGCGCCCTCGACACGCAGACGGCGAAGCTGAATGCTCTCACCACCCAGGTAAACACTGCGCAGAAGGATGCCACGTCAGCCAAGACGCAGTACGGCAAGCTCGCGTCGCAGCTCTACATCTCTGGAGGTGGAAATCTCACCGCCAAGCTGCTGCTCAGCAACGGACACGCCGATGATCTGCTCGACCAGCTCGGCACCGTGAGCCAGCTGACCGACCACATCTCCCGGCTGCAGGCGTACGCCAAGCAGAAGCAGAACGTCGTCTCGTCTCTGCAGGAACAGGCGAAGAGTGCGGAGACCATCCGCACGAGCCTGGAGCAGGATGCCGACGCCAAATATCAGGCCGCCCAGGCCGCCAAAGTCGCGGCTGATGCCGCTCTCGCGACTCAGCAGAAGCAGTCCAAGGTGCTGTACGCCCAGGCAGCATCTCTGAAGAACACCGCGGCCAGTAAGGAGCAGCAGTACTACGCCGGCGTTGAGCGCGCCCAGGCACTTGCACAGCAGGCTGCGTCCTCCGGCGGCAGTGATGGGAGCATCGACACCTCGGCCGGGTGTACGGGTGGCTGCACACCCGCGGCCGCTCAGGCGTACGCGAGCAGCCTTCTCGGCAGCTACGGCTGGAGCCAAGACCAGATGTCGTGTCTGGTGAGCCTGTGGGACATGGAGTCCGGGTGGGCGTGGAACGCGTACAACTCGTCGAGCGGGGCGTACGGCATTCCTCAGGCGTGGTTGGCGAGCAAGCTGGCGACGGCGGGCCCCGACTGGCAGACGAATGGTGACACACAGGTCCGCTGGGGGCTCTCGTACATCGCCAGTTCGTACACCACACCATGCGGTGCGTGGAACTTCGAGATGTCCCACGACCCGCACTGGTATTGATCACTGGCATTGATGCGCGACCGCCGGCAACCGCGCATCGCGAATAACCTGCGCCGCCCCGAGGTTGAAGGTGCAATGAAGCGGATCGGCTTTCTCTCGTTTGGGCACTGGTCGCCTGCGCCCGGCTCCGAGGTGCGCAGCGCGTCGGACGCCCTTCTGCAGACGATCGAGCTTGCGCAGGCCGCCGAGGAGGTCGGCGTCGACGGCGCGTATGTGCGCGTGCACCACTTCGCACCGCAACTGGCATCCCCGTTCCCGCTGCTCGCCGCGATCGGCGCGCGCACGTCGCGCATCGAGATCGGCACAGCGGTCATCGACATGAGGTACGAGAACCCGCTCTACGCCGCGGAGTCCGCGGCCGCTGCGGACCTCATCGCCGGCGGACGGCTGCAGCTCGGCATCAGTCGAGGGTCACCTGAGACGGCCGAGAACGGTTACGAGTCGTTCGGCTTTGTCCCCGAGGCCGACGAGACGGATGCCGACATGGCCAGAAAGCACACGGAGCTGTTCCGTGCGGCGATCGCCGGCGCCGGGCTCGTGTACTCCAACCAGCAGATGACGGGTCAGCGCGTGCCCCTGCCGGTCGAGCCGCGCTCCGAGACCCTGCCCGATCGCATCTGGTGGGGTGCAGGCAGCAGGGCGACCGCGATCTGGGCTGCTGAGCAGGGCATGAATCTGATGAGCTCGACCCTGCTCACCGAAGACACGGGTATTCCGCTCTCCGACCTGCAGGCCGAGCAGTTGCTGCTCTACCGTGATGCCTGGAAGCAAGCCGGCCATGAACGCGAGCCGCGCGTCTCGGTGTCGCGGAGCATCCTGCCGATCATCGACGATGAGACGCGGCACTACTTCGGGCTGCGCGCGCAGGCGGATGCCGAGGACCAGGTCGGCTACATCGGCGGCGATCTCGCACGGTTCGGCCGCAGCTACATCGGCGAACCCGATGTCATCGCTCGCGAGCTGGCTCAGGATGCCGCGGTACAGGCGGCCGACACCGTCCTCGTCACGGTGCCGAACCAGCTGGGCGTCGACTTCAACACGCGCATTCTCCAGTCGATCGTGCGTGACATCGCTCCCGAGCTCGACTGAGCAGTTGCCACCTTCTGCGCATTCGCCTGCCGACCGCGCTGGCCTGGTCAGAGACGCCGATACGCTGACCAGATGACCCCGCGACGCCGTGCCGTGATCAGAACCGTTGCGGCGGCCGGCAGCGGTGCCGCGCTCTGGCTGCTGAGCGGATGGGCTGCTGCCGCCATCGCGCTTTCATCCACCCGCTTCGCGACGGCGTTCCAGCTTCTGGTACCGCCGACGCTCCCCTACTCGACCTTCTTCCAGGCGGCTCCCTGGAACGTTCTGCTGCCGCTGGCGGCCGCCATCGGCTTCGGTGCCGCGATCGCACTCGGCTACATCGGGATCGATGAGCTCACGGCCAGACGCCAGGCACCTACCTGGGCGAGAATTCTCGCCGCATGGCTGGTCGCGGTCGTGGCGGGCCTCCTCATCGCAACCACGATCGCGGTCGGATCGACGATCGCGAACGTGTGGCCGACCGGCCTCTACTCGGCGTTTCTGAACGCCCGTCCCGAGCTGCTCGCCTCAGCCCTGTTCGGCATCGTCTGGGGGTGGCTGCCGGCGCTGATCATGCGTGCCCCGATCGACCCAGGCGCGTCGACCGCCAGGCGAAGCCCGCTGACGCCCGCTGCCGCCGTCGTTCTGGTATGCGCACTCGTCGCCGTCGTCGCGATTCAGCCCACCGCCGTCACGCAGACCAGGGTGGCAGCCGGCGGTGCCGAGCATCCGCAGCTGGTGACCCCGAAGCCCACACCGACGCGCGAAGCGCCATCGAGTGTCTCGAGGAGTCCGATCGTCGCCGGTGCGAACTGGTGCGGCAACGAAGCCCTCACTCTGACCGTGTCCGCCACCGACGGAGCCCTCGGCCACCGGGCGGTGACCATCTTGTTGGGCAACCGATCGACCGAGCCGTGCGTCGTCGACGGATATCCCGATCTGGCCTTCGCCGATGCTGACGGCGGCGAGGTGCAGGCGACCATCGTGCACGGCGCCTCGTACATGGCTCCGGATCCCGGAGCATCCGCTGTCACCCTCGCGCCTGGTGCCGTCGTCGAGGCACACGTCGCCTGGGGCGCTACCGGTGCCCGCGACGAGGTCGCCACCACAATGTGGGCGGCGCAGTACCCGGGCGTTCCGCGCCTGCGTCTCGCGATCGACTCCGACATCGTCGACGGCACGACCGTCACGGTCAGCGCGTGGGCGCCGGCGTCGGCCTTCGGCTCATAACCCATTCCCTCGCGGATGCTTGACCCTGACACGGTGTCAGAGCGCACGATGGATCCTGTCATGTTGAGTATCGGAGAGTTCGCGTCCATCGGACGAGTGTCCGTACGGATGCTGCGCCACTACGACCAGATCGGCCTGCTGCGGCCGGCACGGGTCGATCCGAATACGGGCTATCGGTCCTACGCCGCAGCGCAACTGACGACACTGAGTCGCATCGTGGAGCTGAAGGAGCTCGGGCTCACGCTCGAGCAGAGCGCTCACGTCATCTGGGGCGGAGCCGACGACGGGGAGATCGAGCGGATGCTGGCATCCGCTCGATCAGACCTTGAACGGTCGCTCGCAGACGGCGCAGCTCGCATCGAGCGCATCGACGCGCATCTGAGCGCACTGAAGGGAGAAGAAGTCATGCCAACACCGACGAC
>DASZMW010000288.1:0-6861 GCA_035551735.1 Humibacter sp.
AACGGACTGAACGACATGCGCGACATGATCGAGGGCGATATCCGCTTCTCGCAGCAGTTCGGAATGGTGGTCTGATGCGCATCCCGCTCAGTTGGCTCGCCGAATACGTCGACGTGGCTCCGGGCTCGACGCCCGAAGACGTGCAGGCAGTACTCGTGAAGGTGGGCCTCGAAGAGGAGGACATCCACCGCTTCGACATCGCCGGCCCCGTCGTCGTCGGCGAGGTGCTCGACTTCGTCGAAGAGCCGCAGACGAACGGCAAGACCATCCGCTGGTGTCAGGTGCGCGTCGCGCCCGACGGCGAGTCGGCGGCCGATGTTTCGACGGAGCTCAGCACACGTTCTGATGAGGCTGTGCGCGGGATCGTCTGCGGTGCCGGCAACTTCTTCGTCGGCGACAAGGTCGTGGTGACGCTACCCGGCTCCGTGCTGCCGGGGCCCTTCCCGATCGCGGCCCGCAAGACGTATGGGCATATCTCCGACGGCATGATCGCTTCGGCGCGCGAGCTCGGTCTCGGAGACGAGCACAACGGTATTCTCCGACTCGCAGAGCTCGGGCTCGATGCTCCCGTCGGCACGGATGCGATCGCTTTGCTCGGCCTCGACGACGTCTCGGTCGAAGTGAACGTCACGCCCGACCGCGGCTACGCGCTGTCCATCCGCGGCATCGCCAGGGAATACGCGCACTCGACTGGCGCGGCGTTCCGCGACCCTGCCGCCCAGGTGCCGATCGCGGACGGCGACGGATTCAGCGTCGTGATCGACGACAGGGCACCGATCCGCGGACGCATCGGTGCCGACGTGTTCATCACGCGCACCGTTCGCGGCATCGACCCGAACGCCCCGACGCCGGCATGGATGATCGCGAGGCTCGTGCTCGCAGGCATCCGCTCCATCTCGCTCATCGTCGACATCACGAACTACGTCATGCTCGAACTGGGCCAACCCACGCACGCGTACGACCTCGACAAGTTGACCGGCGGCATCACCGTGCGACGCGCGACGCCGGGGGAGAAGATCACCACCCTCGATGGTCAGGTGCGCACGCTCGACCCGGAGGACCTGCTGATCACCGACGAATCCGGCCCTATCGGGCTGGCTGGCGTGATGGGTGGCGAGAGCACCGAGGTGAGCTCTACGACAACCAACGTGCTCGTGGAAGCGGCGAACTTCGACTCGGTCTCCATCGCGCGCAGTGCCCGCAGGCACAAGCTGCCCAGCGAGGCATCCCGCCGCTTCGAGCGTGGCGTCGACCCCGATGTCGCTCGCGCCGCCGCCGCGCGAGTGGTGCAGCTCCTCGAACAGCTCGGCGGAGGCCGGGCCGACACGTTGGGCTCAGCGCACCATGCCGCAGTTGCGGGCGAGCCGATCCTGCTTCCGCACGGCTACGCGAGCGAGCTCGTCGGGGTCGAGTTCACCGACGACGAGGTACGCACGACGCTCGCCGAGATCGGCGGAGCGATCGAGCAGACGGATGCCGGCCTCATCGTCACGCCGCCCAGCTGGCGCCCCGATCTGACGGACAAGGCCACGCTCGTCGAAGAGGTCGCTCGCATCGTCGGGTACGACCGCATCCCATCCGTGCTCCCGGTCGCGCCCGCCGGTCGCGGCTTGACCCGCGATCAGCAGCTGCGCAGGCAGACGGCGAACGCACTCGCCGCGACGGGCCTCACCGAGGTGCTGGTCTACCCGTTCCTCGCTCGGGAGCAGAACGACCTCTTCGGTTCTCCCACCGAGCAGCATGTGCCCGCCGTGCGGCTGACCAACCCTCTGGATGCCTCGGCGCCGTTCATGCGCACCTCCCTGCTTCCCGGCCTGATCGACACGACCAAGCGCAATCTCTCGCGCGGCCTGACCGATCTCGCACTGTTCGAGATCGGGCTGGTGTTCCTGCCGGATGGGCCGGTGCGCGGCACCTCTGAACTTCCCGTCGGCGCCGCTCTGCCGTCGCCGGAACAGCTCGCCCGGCTCGAGGAAGGCATCCCGGCCCAGCCCCGCATGGTCGGTGCGCTGTTCACCGGAGAGTCGACGCAGAAGCAGCCCGGCCTTGCCGCAGTTCCAACGGGCATCGCCGACGCGCTCGCCGCGGTGCGCACGTTGCAGAACGCGCTCGGTGTGACGCTAGAGGTGCGCCAGGGATTGCACAAGGCATTTCATCCGGGCCGAACGGCCGAGTTGCTGCTTGGCGGCGAGCGCGTGGGCTACGCGGGCGAACTACTTCCGCAGGTGGCCCTCGACGCAGACCTCCCTCGGGTGGTCGCGGTGCTCGAACTCGACCTCGATGCGATCATCGAGGCGGCAGGAGCCGACCTCGTGACCGCTCCGATCTCTGCCTTCCCCGCGGCGACGCAGGATCTCTCGCTGGTTGTCGCGGCGGAGGTACCGGCCGCCGACGTGCTCCACGTCGTGGTCGAAGGCGCCGGCGAGCTTCTCGAGAACGCCCGCATCGTCGACGACTACCGCGGGCCAGGTGTGCCTGACGGTTCGAAGAGCCTCACCTTCGCGCTGCGATTCCGCGCCGCTGACCGCACGCTGACCGCTGCGGAGGCGAGCGAGGCGAAGCTTGCTGGCGCGGCGCTGGCCGGCGAGCGGCTTGGCGCGACCGTGCGAGAGTAACGCTTCTCAACCAGGGGGTTCGGGAACGCGATCATGGCATCCATCGGACGATGGATGCCACGATCCATCTGATGCACGCTGGCGGCACCATCGTCCGATCGGCACAGTGGTGACATGTCCAGCGAATCAGACGCCGTCGTGAGAGTCGACGGTCTGTGCAAGGTCTACGGCGGCAAGCCCGCCGTAGACGGTATCTCGTTCGAGATCACCACAGGCGAAACCTTCGCGCTCCTGGGGCCAAATGGGGCCGGCAAGTCGACCACGATCGAGATCCTGGAGGGGTATCGCGATCGGACTGCCGGGAACGTGCGCGTCCTTGGCGTCGACCCCGGGCATCCAACGCTCGCCTGGAAAGCACAGCTCGGCATCGTGCTGCAGTCCACAGGAGAGCCGGGAGTGATGACAGTGGCGGAGCAACTGCGTCACTTCGCTCGCTTCTTTCCGAACCCTCGCGACGTCGACGAGACGATCTCGGCGGTCGGGCTCACCGACAAGGCCGGTACTCGACTGGCCAAGCTCTCCGGGGGCCAGCGACGTCGTGTAGACGTGGCCCTCGGCATCATCGGCAACCCGAGGCTGCTCTTCTTGGATGAGCCGACCACCGGATTCGATCCGGAGGCCAGACACGAGTTCTGGGACTTGATCCGGGGCCTCACGCGGGAGGGCACGACGATCCTGCTCACCACGCACTATCTCGACGAGGCAGCCCAGCTCAGCGATCGCGCGGGCGTGATCGCCGGCGGCCACCTGATCGACATCGGCCCGATCGACGAGATCGGCGGGGCATCCGCCCGGGTGCCGATCGTGCGCTGGCGCGACGAGCGAGGTGAGCATTCGGTGCGAACCACCGAACCGGGGCGCACGGTCGCCGACCTCGTCAGCTCGCTGGGAGCCGAGCCGCCCGCCCTCGAGGTGATTCGGCCCGGCCTCGAAGACGTCTACCTCGACATGGTCGGGGCCGTTCACGAGCACGAGGAGGTCGCAGCATGAACATGCTCGCGCTCGGCGGGTGGCGCGCCCGCTACGAGGTCGTCTCGTACTTCCGTTCTCTCGACACGGTCTTCTTCACTTTTCTGTTCCCGCTCATCATGCTGGGCATCTTCACCGCCGCCTTCAGCGCGGCCGGTGACATCGTGGTGAAGCCGGGGCAACCGGGCATCAGCGTCGGCGCCTACTACCTTCCCGGCATGCTGGCGGCAGGCATCCTGCTCTCGGGCGTGCAGAACCTCGCTGTCGACATCGCCCGCGAGAAGAGCGACGGAACACTCAAACGGCTCGGCGGCACTCCGCTGTCGCCGGTGAGCTACTTCATCGGAAAAGTCGGCCAGGTCTTCACGACCGGCATCATTCAAGCCCTGCTCATCCTTGTCGTCGCACGGTTCGTCTTCGGAATCGCTCTGCCGACCGATCCGGGGAGGTGGCTGACGTTCGCTTGGATCTTCGTGCTCGGCATCGTCACCTCATCGCTGCTGGGCATCGCGCTCTCCGCGTTGCCGCGGTCGGGTCGATCGGCGACGGCGGTTGTGGTGCCGCTGGTGCTCATCCTGCAGTTCATTTCGGGCGTCTATCTGCGTTTCGACCAGCTTCCGGGCTGGATGCAGGCGATCGCGAGCATCTTCCCGTTGAAGTGGATGGCGCAGGGAATGCGCAGCGTCTTCCTCCCGAGTGACTTCGTCTCCTTGGAGCCGAACGACTCATGGCAGCTGGGCTGGATCGCGCTCATGCTCGTGGTGTGGTTCGGCGCAGGGCTGGTGATCAGCCGCCTGACCTTCCGCTGGATCCGCAAAGACTCGTGAGTCGACGTCCCGTTGGTGCGAGAGTAACGACGTGAACCTGCAGAGGCGAGCGTGGTGGGATGCGGCGGTCGCGGCGACGGTTGTCATCTGTTGCGCTCTCGTCTGGATCGACGTCGTCGCATCCCAGGTGTCGCCGACGAGTGCGGTCGGCGCTGTGATCGCGCTCGTCCTCTTCGCCGCGGCCTACGCCGGATTCGGCCGATGGATGCTCGGCCGCGACCGCCCGGCGCTCGCCCGTCTGTACTTCGTGATCGTGATCGTTCTCGTCGGTCTCGCCGTAGCGGCGGATGGCACGACGGCCACCGTGCAGATCGTCGCCTTCCCGTTGATCGGCATCCTGGCCCCTGGCGGAGTCGTCGAGATGATCGCCTGGTATGTGGCAGTAGCCGTCTCGGTGTTCAGCGGCTTCGCGCTGGGAAGGGGCGGGGTCGCAGAGGGAGCGACCGTTGCCGGTTTGTCGTTGCTCTTCGCCGTGGCGATGGGTCTGTGGATCCTGCGGATCATCCGATGGGGCGCGGAGCGCACTGCGCTGCTGACCGAGGTGCGGCAAGCGCAGCAACGGGCTGCCGACGCCGCCAGAGACGCGGGTGCCGCACGGGAGCGCGAACGCCTCTCACGCGACATGCACGACACCGTCGCACAGTCGCTCACGGGCATGGTCATGCTCGTCGAGCGCGCCGAGCGCCAGGCATCAGGGCAGAGCGGCGACAGCGACAGCCTGCGCGAGACCCTGGCGACGCTCGAGGATGCGTCGCGCGAGGCCCTGCGCGAGATCCGTGCTCTGGTGGCCGAGACATCCGCCGAGACGATCGATCGCGGCCTTGTCGAGGCCGCCCAGCGAGTGGTGGCACGGTTCGAGCGGGAGACCGGAGTGAGTGCCACGATCTCGGCCGACGACGTGCAACTCGACCGCGAACGTGAAGTCGTGCTCCTGCGGTGCCTGCAGGAAGGGCTCGGCAACGTACGCAAGCACGCCAAAGCCGATCGGGTCGAGACCTCGCTGCGACGCACTGCGGATGGCGTCGTGCTCACTGTGACCGACGACGGTGTTGGCATCGGTTCACTGGCGGGCGAACCGGTCGACAGCGTCGGTTTCGGCCTGTCCGGCATGCGCGAACGGGTGCGGTCCGTCGGTGGGGAGGTACGGCTGACCGCCGCGGAGGGACGCGGCGCGTCGTTGCGCGTTTCAGTCCCGGCGTCGTCCGACGGGCACTCCAGGGGGCAGCTCGCAAGGGGAGGAAGGGCATGATCCGCGTGCTGGTAGCAGACGACCACCCTCTTGTGCGGCGTGGTGTCCGGGCCATGTTGGACGACGAGCCCGGCATCGAGGTCGTCGCGGAGGCGGAGAACGGCGCACAGGCGATCGAACTCGCGGCGGCGCATGAGCCGGACGTGATCCTCATGGACCTCAGGATGCCCGTACTCGGGGGAGCGGAGGCGACGGCGGGCATCCTTTCGGACGCGCGCTCGCGGGGGACGGTCACGCGCATCCTGGTGCTGACCACGTTCGAGTCCGATGCCGACGTGCTGGGTGCGATCGAGGCGGGTGCGAGTGGATATCTGCTGAAGGCCGCACCGCACGATGAGGTCGTGGCCGCCATACAGGCGGTGGCTGCGGGACGCACGGTACTCGCGCCGAGCATTGCCGAAGCGCTCGTAAGACGGACCAGGGGTGACGAACCGGTCACGTTGTCGGCGCGCGAACGCCAGGTACTGTCCCTAGTGGCGAACGGGTCGAGCAATGGGCAGATCGGCACCGAGCTCTACATCGCCGAGTCCACGGTCAAGACCCATCTGGTACACGTCTTCGAGAAGCTCGGCGTCGACGATCGCACGCGAGCTGTCACACGCGCCCAGGAGCTCGGTCTCCTCTGACGGCGATTGGCGATGCATGACGCGCGACCGGTATGCTCTTCGCATGTCTTCGTCCCGGCGCACCGTTCTCGCACAGGTCTTCTCGACCCGTGCCGCGCGCCGACGTCTGGACGCACGCCGAAGCTAGGCGACGCGTACGGAACCGCCGTCGGCGGTTCACCCGTGGGCGTCGCCGTGCCGACCAACGTCCGTCCACATCTTTAAGGTAGAGACATGTCCTATTCGGTTGCCGTCGCAGGCGCCTCGGGCTACGCGGGGGGCGAACTCCTCCGCATTTTGGCCGATCACCCCGATTTCGAAATCCGCACGGTGACGGCGGGGTCCAACGCGGGCTCTCCGCTCATCGACCACCACCCGCACTTGCGTTCGCTCGCGCATCTCACGCTGAAGGAGACGGATGCCGCAACCCTCGCCGGTCACGACGTCGTGTTCCTCGCACTGCCGCACGGCGCATCCGGTGCGATCAGCGCACAGCTCGGCGACGAGGTGCTCGTCATCGATTGCGGCGCCGACCACCGCCTCTCCTCGGCGAGAGACTGGGAGGCGTTCTACGGCGGTGAGTACGCCGGCTCCTG
>DASZMW010000289.1:0-7388 GCA_035551735.1 Humibacter sp.
CCGCGCTGCGGGCGCTACTCGACCAGCGATTGCGCGCTGCGGGCGCTACTCGACCAGCGATTGCGCGCTGCGGACGCTACTCGACCAGCGATTGCGCCCTACGGCTTCAGGCGCGTCGGGCCACGGAACAGGTAGGTGACCTCGCGGATCGACTGCTCGCCGAGCAGCAGCATCAGCACGCGGGCGAGGCCCATGCCGAATCCGCCGTGCGGCGGGACGCCGTAGCGGAAGAAGTCGAGGTACGACTCGAGGCCTTCGAGCTCGAGCCCCTTCTTCACCGCCTGCGCTTCGAGCACGTCGATGCGGTGCTCGCGCTGTGCGCCCGTGGTGATCTCGACGCCGTTGTAGATGAGGTCGTAGCTCTTCGTGAGCCCCGTCGCCTCATCGACCATGTGGTAGAACGGCCGGATCGACAGCGGGTACTCGGTGAGGAATACGAACTCGTGGCCGTACGTCTCCTTGACGTACGCGGAGATCTGGCGTTCGCCCTCTGGGTCCAAGTCGCCGTCTTCACGTTGCACGGCGTAGCCGCGCTGCTTCACGATCTCGAGCGCCTCGGCGAGCGGGATGCGCGGGAACGGCGTCGCTGGCACCTGAACCTCGATGCCGAATGCGGCGCGGATCTCGTCGGCGTGCTTCTCCTTGACCGCCGTCAGCCCTGCGAGCAGCAGTTGCTCCTGCATGGCCATGACGTCTTCGTGCGAGTCGATCCAACTGATCTCTGCGTCGACCGACGTGAACTCGGTCGCGTGCCGTGACGTGAAGGACGGGTCGGCGCGGAACACCGGCGTGATCGCGAACACTTTGCCGAGGCCCGCGGCCTGTGCCGCCTGCTTGAAGTGCTGGGGGCTCTGGGCCAGGTAGGCAGTACCGAGGTCGAAGTAGTCGAGCTGGAACAGCTCGGCTCGCGACTCCGATGGCGTCGCCATGAAGGTCGGGGTGTGCAACTCGATGAAGCCGTTGTCGATCCACCACGTGCGCCAGGCGTGCTCGAGCGTGGTCTGAATGCGGAAGATCAGGTTGTTGCGCGGCTGGCGCAGGTCGATGAAGCGCCAGTCCAGTCGCTTGTCGAGGCTGGAGTCCGACGCGATCGGCAGTTCTGGATGCGCGTAGGTCGCCACGGTGAGCGACTCGATCTTGATCTCGATGCCGCCGAGCTTGACGCGCTCGTCGTGCTTCAGCTCGCCGGCGACCGTCACGAAGGAGCCGAGGGTGAGCGACGAGATCGTCTCTGCGAGGTCATCCGTCACACTCACACCGACCGGAATGTCGCCGGATGTCTCGACCACCTCGGTCGCGGGCGCCGCGGCGCGCGGGTGCACGAGCTGCACGTCGCCGGACTCGTCGCGCAGGATGACGAACTGCACCTTCTTCTGATCGCGCACCGTCTCGACCCATCCTGAGACGGAGACGGAGCCGTCTTCACGGGCGGCGAGGTTCTTGACGAGTACGCGGGAAGTCACCCGGAAAGTCTACGGGCGAACGAGTCGAGCGGCATGCGAGCATGCTCGCATCCTGAGGCGACCGAGTCCCGTTGAGGGCGTCAGCGCGAACCGGCGAGAGCGGGAGGTGCCGCCGCGAGCCAGGCATCCGTCACGATCTCGCCCAAGCGTGGCAGCGACACGGCGCCGAGCCACACCAGCACCGACGGATAGCCGTCGAAGTGCGGCGTCGTGAAGAAGACATCAGGCTCGCTCTCGGCAAGGCGAACTTGGTCGCCTCGTCGTCGACCTTCGCGCCGAGTACCGGTCCGGGCTGCTCGTCGAGACCGAGCGCGGCCAGGTCGGGTCTGCGGAGTGGCCGCTCCCAGACGAATCCCTTGCCGTGCACCCGCCAGAACGCGCTGCCCCTGCTGACCGTCTCTTCCGTGTCGGGCAGGGCGAGCGCGAGGCGCCGCACGTCGTCCCAGGTTGCTTCGGGCATCGTCGTCCTCCCGCGTCATCGCCGATGCCTCGCACCCTACGCCGGCGAGCCGACAGCGCTCCGGCAAATGCAACTGCCAGACCCCTCAGGCAATTCACCAGCGCTCGCTGAATACACTTGCAGGGTGGCAGCTTCCCAGGTGCATCTCGTGCGTCACGGCGAGGTGCACAATCCCGACGGCATCCTCTATGGCAGGATGCCCGGCTTCCACCTCTCCGAACTCGGTCGGCGCATGGCGCAGGCGGCCGCCGACGACCTCGTCGCCCGCCATCGTCCGGTGACCGCGGTGATCGCCTCGCCTCTCCAACGCACGCAGGAGTCCGCGGCGCCCGTCGCCGCTGCATTCGGCCGAGAGATCGAGACGGATGCCCGCCTGATCGAACCCAGCAACCACTTCGAGGGAACCGTGATGTCGCACGCGCTGCGCAACCCGGTCAACTGGCCCTGGCTGGTGAACCCGCTCCGCCCGAGTTGGGGCGAGGCCTACCGCTCGATCGAGCAGCGCATGCTGGCCGCGGTGAACGGCGCCTTCGACCGGCTCGACGCTCGGCCGTCCGATGCACGGCACGCTGGCGCCCAGCAGTCTGATGCACAGGATGCCGGCGGCGACATCGCCCTCGTGAGCCACCAGCTGCCGATCTGGGTCGCACATCTGTCGGTGGCGGGAGAGCGCTTCGTGCACGACCCGCGCGACCGTCGCTGCTCGCTCTCGAGCATCACCTCGTTCGAACGCCGCGACGGACAGCTCGTCGAGGTCGCCTACAGCGACCCGGCGGCGGCGCTCGCCGTGGACTCCACCGATGTGGGGGCCGTGTGAAGCGCCGCATCCTGTTCACCGCCGTTGCGGTGCTCGCCGCCGGTGCCCTGCTCGCGGGCTGCTCGAATGACGAACTCGCCAAGCAATACACCTCGGGCGTCGACAAGAACTTCATAGCCGGCAGCAGCGGTGTGACCGAGCTCACGCCCTCGCAACGCAGCACGCCCATCGACTTCTCCGGCAAGACGGAAGAGGGAACGACGGTGTCGGCGAAGGCCGATCGCGGCGACGTCATCGTCGTGAACTTCTGGTACGCGGGATGCCCGCCGTGCCGTGCCGAGGCATCCGACCTGCAGAAGATCTATGCGCAGTACCAGGGCAAGGGCGTCTCGTTCATCGGCGTCAACACACGGGACGACGCGGCGACCGTGCAGGCGTTCGACGGCACGTACAAGGTGACCTACCCGTCGATCCTCGATGCGGACGGCGGCGCCGTGCAGCTCGCGTTCAGCGGCTCGATGCGGCCGAACGCCACGCCGACCACGCTCGTCATCGACAAGCAGGGCCGCATCTCGGCGCGCATCGCCGGCTCCATCGACGATCAGCCCTCGACGCTCACCACGTTGATCGACACGGCGCTCGCCGAGGGCAAGTGATGGGCATCGAGAACTTCGTGCTGTCGGCACCTCTGCTGCTGACCGTGCCCGTCGCTCTGCTGGCCGGGCTGATCTCATTCGCATCGCCGTGCATCCTGCCGCTCGTTCCGGGCTATCTGGCCTACATCGGCGGCTTCACCGATGGCCGGTCGACCGCTGCGAAGGGGGATCGCACCGGGCAACGGCGTCTCGTGCTGGGCGTCGCGCTCTTCGTGCTCGGATTCGCCGCCGTCTTCGTGCTGACCGGTTTCGTGTTCGGCGCGCTCGGGTTCTGGATGATCCAGTGGCGCGACCTGATCACCCGCATCGCCGGGGTCATTCTGATTCTGCTCGGACTCGTGTTCGTCGGGCAGTTCACGTTCCTGCAGCGCACGTTCAAGCCGCAGTGGCGGCCGATCACGGGTCTCGCCGGTGCGCCGCTGCTCGGCATCATCTTCGCGATCGGCTGGAGTCCGTGCACCGGTCCGACGCTCGCGGCGATCACGACCATGAGCTACTCCAGCGGATCCGCGTGGCAGGGCGCCGTGCTCGCGCTGTTCTACGCGCTCGGGCTCGGCGTGCCGTTCGTGTTGATCGCGCTGGGGCTCGGCTGGGCGTCCGGCGCAGTCACGTTCATGCGCAAGCACACCCGCGTCATCAACATCGTGGGCGGCGCGGTGCTCATCGCCATCGGCATCCTGATGGTCTCGGGCGTCTGGAACCAGTGGATCATCGCCCTCGCGGGGGTGATCCCCGGTTTTGGAACCGCCATCTGACGGCACGACGGCCACGGTGAAGGAAGAGCAGAAGTCTGCTCGCATCGACGCGCGCCCCGACGGTCACGTCGACACCGCCGAACCCGGGACGGATGCCGGCGAGCTCAACCAGCCGAAGCTCGGCTTCGTCGGCTGGCTGCGCTGGATCTGGCGCCAGCTCACCAGCATGCGCACCGCTCTCTTCCTGCTGCTGCTGCTCGCGGTGGCGGCGGTGCCCGGTTCGCTGGTGCCGCAGCACACCAGCGACCCGAACGGCGTTGTGCAGTACCAGCAGTCGCATCCGACGCTGTACCCGATCCTCGACAAGTTGCAGGTCTTCGACACCTACACCTCTGCGTGGTTCTCGGCCATCTACCTGCTGCTGTTCATCTCGCTCGTCGGCTGCGTGGTGCCGCGCATCAAGCACCACCTCGAAGCGATGCGCGCCGCGCCGCCTCGCACTCCGGCAAGGCTTCAGCGCATGGCAGGCTTCCGCGTGCGGGTGCTGCAGGGCACAACGGCCGACGGCTCGGCGGTGGATGCCGGCGCCGCGCGGTCTGCCGCCGTCGCCTCCGCGCAGAAGCTGCTGAAGGCATCCCGCTATCGCACTGTCGTGTTCGAGAACGCGCGGGAGGCCTCGGTGTCCGCCGAGCGCGGATACCTGCGCGAAACCGGCAACATCGTGTTCCACGCGGCGCTCGTCGGCATCCTTCTCGCGGTCGGGGTCGGTGGTGGTTTCGGATACACCGGACAGCGCATCGTGGTGGACGGCCAGACCTTCGTGAACACGCTCGTGAATTACGACTCGTTCAACCCCGGCCGCTTCGTCAACACCAGTGCGCTGAAGCCGTACTCGCTCACACTCAACGGGCTCGACGTCACCTACGTCACGAACAATGTGAACGCGATCGGCGCCCCGAGCGATTACACCGCCCACGTCACCACGACGAAGGATGGTGAGACGAGCAAACAGACCATCAAGGTCAACGATCCGCTCGGCATCGGCAGCACGAACGTCTATCTGCTCGGCAACGGCTACGCTCCGGTGCTCACGGTGCGCGATCCGACCGGCAAGGTCGTCTTCCACGAGGCGACGCCCTTCCCGTCGCAGGACGAGAACATGACGTCGCAGGGCGTCATCAAGGTGCCGGACGGGCTGAAGAAGCAGCTCGGCATCATCGGGCTGTTCTATCCGACAGCGAAGAAGCAGTCGACGGGAGCGCTCGCCTCCACGTTCCCAGGCACCCGCAATCCGGTCATCGACCTGTCGGTGTACTCAGGAGACCTGGGCCTCGACAAGGGCGTTCCGGTGTCGGTGTACACGCTCGACATCGACAAGCTGAAAGAGATCGCAGGTCCGGGAGGCGCGACCAAGGGTCTCGAACTCAAGCCGGGCGAGACGGCGCAGCTGCCGAACGGCCTCGGATCGGTGACGTTCGACGGCGTGAAGCGGTTCGCGAGCCTCGACATCCACCACGACCCGACGCAGGGCTGGGTGCTGCTGTTCGCCATTCTGGTGCTGGGCGGCCTGCTCACGTCGCTCTTTGTGCCAAGGCGCAGGCTCTGGGTGAAGGCCGTGACCGACGCCGACGGCTCGCTTCGGCTGGAATACGCGGGACTCGCTCGAGGCGAGGATCCCCGGTTGGCGGATGCCGTGGCATCCCTCTCCGACAGACACATCGCCCGGTTGACCGGGCGGTCCACCGATTCCGCAAACGATTCGACGACGTAGGATTCATCACATCGTGCTCGAAACACTCTCGCTGATCTTCATGTATGTGGCCATGGCCCTCTATGCGGCCGCGTTCGTCGCGTTCGCACTCGATCTGGCGCGGCGCAGTGCGCGGGCCACGATCCCGGCGGCCGTTCCCAGTGCCGTCTCGCGTCGCTCCGCCGATGCCGACGACGTCGTCTTCGTCGAAGCGGGATCCGTGCGAGCGGACGCCACGGCGACCGCGACGGTCACGCGCGGCGGCGGCGCGGCATCCGATTCAGGTGAACGTGGCGGCGGGCTCGGCACCATCTCGCGTCTGAGCTCGCGTGTCGAAGACGACGTGCACGGCGACAACATCACGTCGACGAGCCTGCGCGTGGCGATGGTGCTCACCATCGTGGGATGGTCGGTGCATCTGCTCGCCGACGTCTTCCGCGGGGTCGACGCGGGCCGCGTGCCGTGGGCCAACATGTGGGAGTTCTCGATGACGGGCACACTCGTCATCGTCGGCATCTTCTTGCTCGCCAACCTGCGCTTCGACGTGCGCTATCTCGGCACGTTCGTGATGGGCCTGGTTTGCGTGCTGCTGATGGTCGCCACGACGAAGTACTACGTGCCTGTCGTGCCGTTGCCGCCGGCGCTGCAGTCGTACTGGCTGGTCATCCACATTCTGGTGGCCATTCTCGGTACGGCGTTCTTCGCGTTGGGCTTCGCTCTGTCGGTGGCGCAGCTGCTGCAGGTGCGGCGCGAGAGCCAGGTCGCGCAGGACAAGCCGACCCAGTTCAGGTTCCTCGCGACCCTGCCGAAGTCGGGCACGCTGGAGAACCTGGCGTACCGGGTCAACATCGTCGGTTTCATCTGCTGGACCTTCACCCTGATCGCCGGTGCGATCTGGGCGTCGAAGGCCTGGGGCGTCTACTGGAGCTGGGACACGAAAGAGGTCTGGACGTTCATCATCTGGGTCATCTACGCGGGTTACATCCACGCGCGCGCGACTCGCGGATGGCGCGGCAGCCGGTCGGCGTGGCTGGCGCTCGTCGGCTTCTCGGCCGTGATGTTCAACTTCGGTGTCGTGAACGTGTTCTTCCACGGCCTGCACTCCTACAGCGGCCTGACCTCGTAGAAGCCTTGCCTCAGAACAGCGCGGCATGCGCCAGTCGACGTACGGCTGGGGTGAACTGTCCGTAACCGCCGATTCCGCCGAGCGGGGCCAGCACGGACATGATGGGATCGATGGTGCGAGAGACCATGTCCGTTCGATCCGAGGCGTACGGTCGCTCGACCGAACCGAGTTGTTCGGCGCCGAGCAACACGAGCTGTTCGAGTCTCGAGCCGTCGGACGCGCTTCCATCGGCGATGGCCAGCAGAGCCAGTGTCGATGAAACCGGGTGCAAGTACCCGTCCGATGGAGGCCTCAACTCACGTTTCAGGTCAGCCACGACGTCGCGCGAGCGGCTCGCGATGGAATATCCTCGCGCGGTGGCGATTACTCTCCCGCGAAAGCGTCGCGCGTAGCCCAGCCTGCGAGTGAGATCGCTGAGTCGCCGCCCAGGGCTCACCACGTCGGCGGCAACCGGCGGCCACTTCAGCTGGGCACCGACCTC
>DASZMW010000290.1:0-6523 GCA_035551735.1 Humibacter sp.
TCTCGATACGCGTCGCTTCGCGGCGCTACTCGACCAGCGGAGGGTGCGGGGGTGCGGGGTGCGGGAGGGGCTCGGCTCAAGTTGCTCAAGACACCTCAGTTTTGCGTGCGTAGCCGTCCCCACCACGGGGGGAGTTTCGGGCGCGTATCTGATAGGGCACTGACGCGGGGCTCAAGATCGTCAACGGTGGGCTGGTATTCGTGAGGGGGTCTCGTAACCTCAAGACGCGGTCGTCTACCCGAGGCTGCCATCGTTCCCACGGATTGCTCGTGCATCCGTTCTGTTCGTCCTCGAGCCCTCCTTTCACGCTGGACTACGGAAATGCTGTCGCATGCCAACTCACCTTCAGACGATCGCGTCTTCGCGCGGTCGCAAACGCCAGATCGGTGCTGAGAAGCGCACTCAACCGCTTCCATCGCAGCACCCCAAGCCGAGCGACGGCAAGATCGCACGTGGTCGCCTCGCGATCGTGCTCACGGTTGTCTTCTGGGCGGTCTACGTCATCTACACGGTCGTGCGCGACCTTGTCGACGGCGGATTCGGCAACTTCCAGTTCACGACGCAGGCCATCGGCTACTCCGTAGTCGTCACGTTCCTGACGTTCTCGGCACTGATGTATCTGGTGGCGCGCGAGGGCGCGCTGCAGCGGTTCAAGGCGCACAGGCGCGTTCCGCGTGCCGAGCTCGACCGGCATTTCGCAACGACGCAGCCGACCATCACCGTGCTCGTGCCGTCGTACGCGGAAGAGCCTCACGTGATCCGCGCCACGCTGATGTCGGCGCTGCTCCAGGAGTATCCGTCGATGCGCATCGTGCTGCTGCTCGACGACCCGCCGCGGCCGACGGCATCCGCGACGCGCGTCAAGCTCGATGCAACGAGGGCGCTGGCATCCGAACTCGTCGACCTGTTCGCTGAACCGCGCACGAGGACGGCGGATGCCCTTGCCTCCTTCGAGCGCGCCCGCTCGGCCGGCCTCACAGTCGGAACGCCCGACGTTCGCACAGCGGCCGCCGAGTACGCCTGGGCTGCGGGATGGCTGTACCGGCTCGCCGACGCCGAGACGGTCGACGACCACGTCGACCTGTTCTTCACGGAACAGGTTCTGCGTGCTCTCGCAGACGACCTCGCCGTAACGTCCCGCGCTCTCGATGCTGCCGCCGACGAGGGTGCGACGCTTCCTGCTGAGCGGATCGCCGAGCTGCTGCGCCGCCTCGTCTGGACGTTCGACGGCGACGTGAGCGTGTTCGAGCGCAAGCTCTACGCCTCGCTGTCGCACGAAGCGAACAAGGCGATGAACCTCAACTCCTACATCTCTCTGATGGGCGGCAGCTACCGCACGGAGGGCACGCCCGCCGGCGCCGTCCTCCTCCCTGTCGCGGACGGGACGCCGGGATCGCTGGAGATCCCCGACAGCGAGTTCGTGCTCACGCTCGATGCCGACTCGATCCTGCTGCGCGAGTACTGCCTGCGCCTCACCTACTTTCTGCAGCAGCCGGGCAACGAACGCGTTGCCGTGACGCAGACGCCGTACTCGTCGTTCCGCGGGGCGGCGACCCGTATCGAGCGGCTCGCCGGCGCGACCACGGACATCCAGCACATCTTGCACCAGGGCTTCACGAAGTTCGACGCGACGTTCTGGGTGGGGGCGAACGCGATCATCCGCAAGCGCGCCCTTGAGGACATCGCCGAGAGCGAGTGGATCGGCGGCTTCGAGGTGAAGCGATACGTCCAGGACCGCACTGTCATCGAGGACACCGAGTCGAGCGTCGACCTCGGTGTGCACGGCTGGACGCTCGCAAACTATCCGGAGCGTTTGAGCTACAGCGCCACCCCGCCGGACTTCGGATCGCTGATCGTGCAGCGTCGTCGCTGGGCGAACGGCGGGCTGCTGATCCTGCCGAAGCTGCGCCGTCAGGTGCGTGAGCGCAAGCGGCTCGGTCAGCGCGTTTCACCCGTCGAGGTCATGCTGCGCGTGAACTACATGTCGTCAATCGCGTGGGCGAGCCTCGGGCTCATTTTCCTGCTCGCGTTCCCGTACGACGGGCGTCTGCTCAGCCCTCTCGTGCTGCTGGCCGCGCTGCCGTACTTCGTGGCGATGGCGAGCGACCTGCGCTACACCGGGTACAAGGCATCCGACGTCTTCCGTATCTACGGGTTCAACCTGATCCTGCTGCCGGTCAACCTCGCCGGCGTCCTGAAGTCGCTGCAGCAGGCACTGACGGGCAAGAAGATCCCGTTCGCCCGCACGCCCAAGGTGAAGAACCGCACGGCGTCGCCGGTGATCTACGTGATCGTGCCCGTGCTGATCATCGCGTTCTCACTCTTCACGCTGTGGCGGGATGCCATGGCGCAGAACTGGGGCAACGCCGCGTTCGCCGCGTTCAACGCGGTCGTCGCCACGTGGGCGTTCTTCGCCTACATCGGCGTCGGGCACGCGATCGCGGATGTCTGGGTCGGCGCGACCTCCTGGCTGTTCGTTCCGAAGAAGTCGAAGCGCGCAGCAGCCGAGACTCCCGTCGAGTCCGAGCTGGACTGGCGCGGTGTGCTCTACCACGGCCAGGCCGGCGACTCCGTTCCGCTCGGTGTGCGCGCGCTGGATGACGCGGGTGTCGCCGCGCACCTGGTCGACGAGACAGAGGTGGTGGCGTCGTGACCGATGTGACGGAGCAACTCGCGGAGAGCAGCGAGCCGGGCCGCAGGCTGTCGTTCTGGCGGCTCACGGTTGCTGTTGTCGTGACAGCAGCGGTCATCGTCGGCGGCGTCTTCGGGGCGCAGGCCTGGGCATCCGCCAGCTCGACATCGACGGCGAAGCCGTGGTTCGCGTCGTACGTCGATGTGACAGCGACCCCGACCTTCGCATTCGAGAGCCTCGGCACGACCAAAGCGCAGGACGCGATCCTGTCGTTCGTGGTCTCCTCGAAGACCAACTCGTGCACGCCGACGTGGGGTGGCGCAGACACGATGGATCAAGCATCCGCGAACCTGGACCTCGACCGCCGCATCGCGCGCCTTCAGCAGCGCGGCGGCTCGATCGCGGTGTCGTTCGGCGGGCAGGCGAACCAGGAGCTCGCGGTGGGCTGCACCGACTCTGCCAAGCTCCTTTCGGCCTACCAGAGTGTGATCGACCGCTACAAGGTGAACACGATCGACCTCGACCTCGAGGGTTCCGGTCTGACCGACCCGAACGCGGCCGCTCGGCGTGCGACCGCGATCGCCGCTCTGCAGAAGGAGCGGCGGGCATCCGGTGGAAGCCTCGCCGTGTGGCTGACGCTGCCGGTGTCGACCACGGGACTCGACGTGAACGCGACCGACACGATCGCGACGATGCTCTCGCACGGCGTGGACATCGCCGGCGTGAACGCCATGACGATGGACTTCGGTCAGAGCAAGCAGAAGGGTCAGAGCATGGTCGCCGCGGCGAGCAGTGCGCTGACCAACGTGCAGCGTCAGCTGGGCGTGTTGTATGCCAGGGCGGGGACGCCACAGTCGTCGGCGAGCCTGTGGCAGAAGATCGGCGTCACGCCGATGATCGGCCAGAACGACGACGCAGACGAGGTTCTCACCCTTGCGGCGGCGAAGGAACTCAATGCCTTCGCCCGCAACCAGGGTGTCGGACGCGTTTCGATGTGGTCGGCGAACCGCGACGCGACGTGCGGGCCGAACTATGTGGACGTGAAGGTCGTGTCGGATGCCTGCAGCGGCATCGATCAGAAGGGCGTCTCGTTCGCGAGCGTTCTGAGCTCCGGATTCGACGGGCGACTCGCGGCGGCGGCATCCCTCGTCACGAAGGCCCAGAAGCAGAAGGCGTCGGCCCAGGCCCCGGACGATCCGAAGACCAGCCCGTACCAGATCTGGTCGACGACGGGTGCATACCTGCAGGGCACCAAGGTTGTCTGGCACCACAACGTGTACCAGGCGAAGTGGTGGACGCAGGGCGACGTGCCCGACAACCCCGTACTGAACTCATGGGAGACGCCGTGGGAGCTGATCGGCCCGGTACTGCAGGGGGAGAAGCCGATCAAGCAGGCGACCCTGCCGATCGGTTTCTATGCTGACTGGGCGGGCACGACGACCTACACGGCGGGCGAGCGTGTGCTGTTCGAGGGCGTTCCGTACGAGGCGAAGTGGTGGAATCAGGGGCAGAGCCCGGCGACCGCGGCTTCGGATGCCGACAACTCGCCCTGGAGTCCGCTCACCCAGTCGCAGATCGAGGTGCTCGCGGGGTCGTGACCGGTGAGGTCAGATCTCGCCCTTTTTCACCGCGCGACGCACGGTCTGGTAGTCCTCGACCGCCTGGTCGGCATACGCGGTCGCCCACTCGACCACCGCGGAATCGAACGCGGTGCCGCCGCCGAGGTAGCCGGCGATGAACGAAGCGTTGGGGCTCTGGGCGTGGGCGCGCGCGAGAACGGTGCCGCAGGCATCCACGTAGTCCGTGAACGGGCGGAAGTCGAGTGTTTCGGTGTCGATCGACACGTTCTGGTCGCGGAACTGGCGAATGTAGAACGCGTGGCCGTCCTTGGTGACGTAGCCGAGGAACGGGTCGCTCACCGCCTGCAGCACGCGCTGGTTGGAGACGACACGGTGACCGTGCTCGTCAGGATGCTCGTGGTCGTCGAACGCGGGCGCGCGACCGGATGCCGCCCCGCCGAATTCGACCGCGACGGAGTCCGCCGCCTCTTTCACTTGCAGAACGAGCGACTCGCCGGCCGGACCGGAGAGCACGATGATGTAGCAGCGGGTGCCGACGCTTCCGACGCCGACGACGCGGCGAACGGCATCCGTCGCGACGTACTGCGACAACAGCACGGCGATGTCTGCCGGCACGGTGCTGAGGTAGCTGCGTGCGATATCGAGCACGCTCTGCTCAGTCGCGTCGGGAACGTGGGCGAGCAGCGGCGGATTCTCGATGATGACGGTCGTGCCGTCGTCGGCGCGCCGTGTGATCTTGCGCACCACGCGGGCGGAGGTGCGGCGGGATGCCGCGTCGATCGCGTGGTTGAGCACCTTCTGCGAGCTCGCGGAACGTTGGCCCGTGTGCACGTCGGCTCGGATGTAGTAACGCTCCAGCACGCTCAACTCGGTGATCTGACCCAGCGCGATACGGTACGCGGCCGCGGCTTCGAGCGCGGCCGTCTGCACTTTGCCTTCCTTGAAGCCCCGTTGGCGAGCAGCGATGACCACGCTCGTGACGAAGCGTTTGACGTCCCACTCCCACGGCCCGTAGGCGGACTCGTCGAAGTCGTTGAGGTCGAAGACCAGCGTGCGCTCCGGCGAGGCGTAGATGCCGAAGTTGGCGACGTGGGCATCGCCGCAGATGGTCACGTCGACGCCGGTGCGCGGCTCGTCGCGGAAGTCGGCGGCCTGGATGGCTGCTGACCCGCGGTAGAAGGCGAACGGATTGGCGGTCATCCGCTCCAGCCGCAGAGGCACCAGCTCGGGGACCCGGTGCGTGTGCTGCTGCTTCAGGATGCCGACCGGGTCGCGGTCTTTCGCGGGCCGGTACTCCGCGTGCGCGCTTCGTGGCAGGTCGGACCGGGCGGCCTTGCCCGCCTCGAAGAGATCAGCAGCACTGTGGATGGCTTCGTGATCGAAGCGAAGACGACCGTCGTCCGAACTCATGCGTGCTCCTCGGGTGTGCTGCCGCGAGCTGTTGCCTGCAGTGCCGCCGAGGCTTCGGTGGGCGCACACGCCTCGCTCCACAGGCGCATGCAGACAGCCTAGGGCGACGCGAGTTCAGAGGATGCCGCGAGTGCGGCGCGAGGTCAGAATCGCAGGCGGACGACCGCTCTGCCGGGTTGCGGGCGCGACGCGATCTCGAACCCTGCTGCCACGAAGAGGGAGAGGGCGCCGTGGTATAGCTCAGCGGAGGATGCCTTCTTCTCGGCAGTGTCAATCGGGTATCCCTCGAGGACTCGGGCTCCGTTCGTTCTTGCGTGCTCGACGGCGGCAGTCACGAGCGCGGACGCGATGCCACGCCTGCGGAAGCCGACCCGAACAACGAAGCACGTGACTGCCCAGACCGATGCGTCGTCGTGCGATTCGGTGCTGCCTTTCGCGACGATGCGACTGGTGCGCAGTCGTGGGTGCGCGGGACGGGGTTCGACCGCGACCCAGCCGACTGCCTCATCATCGAGATACGCGATCAGCCCTGGTACCGGTCGATGGAGCGTCTGCTCCCTGAGCGCGGCCTGGCATGCGGATGCCTCCACCGTGCGCCAGTCGCTCGCCGACAGCTTGAACCACTGGCACCAGCACGTCGACGGGTCGCCTTTGGTTCCGAAGACAGTCTGAACGTCGTCCCACGGCACCTCGTCGACCGGGATGATACGGATGCCTGTGTCTACGCTGGCCACACGTCGACCCTATGCGACCCCGCCGACACGAGGCCGGCCTGGAGGCATTCCGCCGTCCATCCGAAGGCGGTACGGACCTGCCTCGGGAGCCTGTAAACTGTCCAAGGCCGTCCGGTGGACGGCAACGGGATGTGGCGCAGCTTGGTAGCGCACTTGACTGGGGGTCA
>DASZMW010000291.1:0-5217 GCA_035551735.1 Humibacter sp.
CGGCTTCACGCAGGTGGCCGACGCGATGCTGTCGCTGGGGCTGATCTAGGGACCGCTCCGGAGGCACAGGCGCACCGCCTACCCTTGTCTCTGACATGGCGCATCTTCTCGGGGCCGAAGGCCTGCATCTCGAATACCCGACCCGCGTGGTCTTCGACTCCATCTCCCTCGGCGTGAACGAAGGAGACCGCATCGGCATAGTCGGCCGCAACGGCGACGGCAAGTCCAGCCTGCTGGCCATGCTGTCGGGGCGTCTGACGCCGGACTCCGGACGCGTGACCGTGCGCGGCGGCATCCGCATCGGCGTGCTCGACCAGCAGGACGTTCTCGACGATGACGCGACAGTGGCTCAGGTGGTCGTCGGCGATGTGCCGGAGCACGAGTGGGCCGGGGATGCTCGCGTGCGCGACGTGATCGGCGGGCTGCTGGCGGACATCCCGTGGGATGCCGTGATCGGCACGCTCAGCGGCGGTCAGAGACGACGGACGGCTCTCGCCGCGCTGCTCTCCGGCGACTGGGATGTGCTCGCGCTCGACGAGCCGACCAACCACCTCGATGTCGAGGCGATCACCTGGCTCGCCCAGCACCTGAAGCGGCGCTGGTCAGCCAGTGCGGGCGGGCTGCTCGTCGTGACCCACGACCGGTGGTTCCTGGACGAGATCGACACGGCCACGTGGGAGGTGCACGACCGCATCGTCGAACCGTTCGAGGGCGGATACGCCGAGTACATTCTGCAGCGCGTCGAACGCGATCGGATGGCGGCGTCCTCCGAAGCGAAACGCCAGAACCTGGCGCGCAAGGAGCTCGCGTGGCTGCGCCGCGGAGCCCCCGCGCGCAGCACGAAACCGAAGTTCCGCATCGACGCCGCCAATGAGCTCATCTCCGACGTGCCGCCGATCCGCGACTCGGTGTCGCTTCGGGCGCTCGCCGTCTCACGCCTGGGCAAGGAGGTGGTCGACCTCATCGATGCCGGAGTCTCGTTCCCGGCACGAGAGGGCGACGGCACCGGGAATGAGGATGGCGAGCTTGCTGTGCTGCGCGACGTTCAGTGGCGCATCGCGCCCGGCGAGCGCACGGGCATCCTGGGCGTGAACGGCGCAGGCAAGTCGACACTGCTCGGGCTGATCTCGGGGGCGGTCCAACCGACATCCGGACGCGTCAAGCGCGGCAAGACCGTGAAAGTCGCCTCGCTCAGTCAGCGCATGGATGAGCTCGACGAGCACCTGGACGACCCGGTGCGCGTCGTGCTCTCACGCCTGCGAACGACGTACACGCTCGGCACCGGTTCGAAGGCCCAGGAGCTCACGCCAGGCCAGATGCTGGAGCGGCTCGGATTCCTCTCGGCACAACTGTCGACGCCCGTGAAGGATCTCTCCGGCGGACAGAAGCGCCGGCTGCAGTTGCTTCTCATCCTGCTCGAGCAGCCGAATGTACTCATCCTGGACGAGCCGACCAACGACCTCGACACCGACATGCTCGCCGCCATCGAGGATCTGCTCGACTCCTGGCCGGGCACGCTCATCGTGGTCTCGCACGACAGGTACTTCATCGAGCGGGTCACCGACCAGCAGTACGCCATTCTCGACACGCACTTGCGGCACCTCCCCGGCGGTGTCGATGAGTACCTGCGGTTGCGGGCACTCGAAGAGCGACGGGATGCGTCGTCGTCGGGTAGCGCAGAGACCGTCCCTTCGACCGGCGCTGCCGGCGAGAGTTCGAGCCTCGGCGGCGCCGCGCTGCGGGACGCGCAGAAGGAGATCGCCTCGCTGGAGCGTCGGCTCGGCAAGCTCACGCAGCGCATCGACACGGCGCGCACCACGATGGCGGAGCACGACCAGTCCGATTACGTGGGCCTCGGCGTGAAGACGGATGCCATCTCCTCGCTCGAGCGCGAGGCGGAGGAGCTCGAGGAACGGTGGTTCGAGCTCACGGAAGCGATCGGCTGAGGCTGAGACCGAGGCGATCGGCTGAGGCTGGGGCCCGACGGCCCGGGCGTTGCTCGATGGGGTCGCTACGCCGGACTCGACGCCGCGGCGAGCTGTTCCAGGATGTCGAACTGTCGAGACTCCACACGCTTCTGCGCTGCGTGGCCGAGCGTGACTGCAAGGATGATGCCGGTAAGGATGCCGAGCGGAACGGCGAGCCACTGCAGCAACAGAGATTGCGCGAGCGCGCCCACGATGAGCAGCGCGACCGCGGGAGCTGCACTCACCGTCGTGAGGATCAGTGTTGCCCAGACCTTGGCGGGCCATGCTGGGGCGGGGCCGCCGTTCTCGTCAAGCGGGAGAACTGCGATCAGTGACATCAACGGAATCAGTCCCGCGGCACCGCCCGTCAGTGCGGCCAGCAATCCGAGTGCCCAGGGCCACGCCCAGGTCTGACCGCTGATGAGCGTGAGGACGACGGTGAGGCACAGGGCATATGGACCGACCAACAAGAGCCATGCCAGTTGTCGGCCGCGCACGTCGGCACGTTCAGCGCCGGGCGTCATGATCGTCAAGCGCATCGATAGCCCATCGGAGCCATAAAGATTGCATCCGCCCGCGCCAGCGATGACGACCGTGAGCGCGCCTGCGAACGGCAGGAGCAGCCCGGTGCCGTGGGTCAACTCGGCGATGACGCAGACGCCCAACCCGACGATGGCAGCGATGATCAGAAACGTGAGCCGCAACGGATCGCGCATCCACATGCGCACCTCTTTGGCGACGACGGCCCCGGTCGGCGTCTGGGGAAGAACCGGCGTGCGCGCCCCGCGAGCGCGCTGGCGCTGTGCGGAGTTGATCGTCCCATCCAGTCGACGCGACAGTAGTGCGGGCCAGACGCGCAAGAGCACGGCAAGCAGCACGATCTGGCCGGCGAGCGGGCACACGGTCAACAGCACATTTCCGGTCCGCGCCCCCTCCACGGCGACGGCAGCCCATCCCGTCGGCAGAATGCGCACGATCGCGCTCAGCACCGGAATCGTCCCGGTGCGCAGCGCGGCGGTCAGGGTCGGCAAGAGTGTTCCCGCGATGGCGATGAGGCTGATCACGATCGCGACGAGCATCGTGCCGGCATCCTGGCGACGACGGGATCCAGCCGGCATGGCGGCCTCCACGATCGAGACGAGCACGCTCGTGAGAGCAAGTGTGAAGAGCGCGCCCACGGCGCCGACGAGCGCAGGACCGAGTCCGCTCTGCCCGCCAAGAGCGACGAGGCAGGCGAAGGCGAGAGCCATGAAGAGAAGTGCCGGGTCGAACGCTCCCACGATCAGCAGCGCCCGGCCGAGCGCCCTGCGGGGAATCGGCAAGAGCCGGAACATCTCGATCCTCAACGTCCCTCCGCCGCCCGTGAAGGCCGCGTAGGCGACGCGTCCGATCACCCAGACAGCCATCACAACGGCCAACACGTCGGTGCCGGCGGACGATGTCGGGTATGGAGCGAAACCGAGCCACAGAGTGCTGAGCGCAGACAGCAGCCCGACCGCGGCGAAGAAGATCAGCGACACCGTGCCGAACGTGGATGAGCGCCGGTGGGCGAGCATCGCCGCCCGCATCTGAATCAGGATGCGAACCATGACAGCTCCCCACCTTCCCGGCCAACGCCGACCAGATCGGCGAATGCGTTCTCGAGGGTCTCGGATCCGCGCACGTCATCGAGGCTTCCGGCGGTGACGATTCTGCCTTCCGCGAGGATCGCGACATGATCGCAGAGTTGCTCGACGAGTGCCATCACGTGACTGGAGAAGACGACCGTGCCACCCGTGTGGATGAATCCATGCAGGATCGACCGAATCGTGGATGCCGACACAGGATCGACCGCCTCGAACGGTTCGTCCAGCACAAGGACCTCTGGACCGTGCAGCAGTGCAACGGCCAGAGCGATCTTCTTGCGCATGCCGGTCGAATAGTCGGCGACGAGCCGGTGTCCCGCATCCTGCATGTCGAGCACCGTGAGCAATTCGTCGATGCGGGAACGAACGATCTGCGCGTCGAGGCCACGCAGCAGGCCCATGTACGTGAGTAGCTCCGTGCCGGTCAGCCGCTGAGGGAGGGACTCGCCGTCCGGGAGCACCCCTAGTCGAGTCTTGGCTTGCACGGGCTGCGACCAGACGTCGTATCCGAGCACGCTCGCCGTCCCGCTGTCGGGGCGCAACTGGCCGACTGCCATCGACAGTGCCGTCGTCTTGCCAGCGCCGTTAGGCCCGACGAGACCGAAGAACGAGCCTCGGGCAATCGTCAGATCGATACCGTCGACCGCGGTGGTGTCGCCGAATGCCTTGCGCAACCCGCGAAGGTCGAGCGCGGCCGGTTCGGTCGTGTTCTTCATCGTTTCCTCCAGCTCAGCGCGCAACTGCGCGCTCGTACAGCGTCGCGAGATCCGTTCCGAACCCCGTCAGGTCGAACTCCGGATCTTCGCGGATCAGGCCGCTCACCGCGTCGATCGTGGCCCTCAGCGAGATCGCGCTGACGCGAGGCGGCACATCCCCGAACTCTCCTGCTTTCCTGCCACCCGTGAACAACGCTTCGAGGGCTGCGATCGCAGCCTGATGCGACTCGCCGAATGTCTCGGCGACCCCGGGGGTGGCGCGCGCGTTCGAGAGCACCTCGGTCAACGCGAAGATCTCGCTTCGGTGGGTGTCGAGAAAGGCGAGGTTCGATGCGATGTACAGGCGGAGCGCCTCCGTGAAGGATGCCGCACCGGCAACTCGTGGAGACATCCACGCCTCGGCCTGGCCGAGAACGCTGCGGACCACCTCATTCAAGATCTCGGCCTTGCCTGCGAAGTGATAGGAGATGACACCCTTGCTCACCCCGAGACGGTCGGCGATCGCGGCCAACGATGTCGCGCTGTAACCGTCTTCTGCGAGCACGGCTATCGCGCCCCCGATGATCTGCTCACGACGAGCGGTCTCGGTGAACGAACCCGATCGCTGACCGCTTGGCTTGGAATCTGATCGCATGGCCAAAGAGTAGCACGGCCGGACAACTTGTGCGCGGATCGATCTCATCGCTCGTCAGAACTCCGGCGGCGCTACGGCTTCCGAGCGAGCGCGGCGAGTCGCGGTCAGCGCCGCAGGGCGCGGCGGGCGAGCGCGTTGCCGAGGAACTGGCCGGCCTGCACGATCACGATGATCACGGCCACCGTGATGTACACGATGGTCCAGTTGTAGCGCTGCACCCCGTACGTGATCGCGAAGTCTCCCAGTCCGCCTCCGCCGATCAATCCAGCCTGTGC
>DASZMW010000292.1:0-2626 GCA_035551735.1 Humibacter sp.
CTCGGCACGTGCACCAGCCTAGGTTCGACGCCCAGCGCCCTGGCGACGATCGTGTAGATCTGGTCCCAGGTGAACACGTCGTCTCCGGTGATGTTGAAGATTTCGCCGATCGTGCGCGAATCGCCGAGCAGGCCGACGAGACCCTGGGCGAAGTCCTCGGCGTGGGTCAGCGTCCAGAGCGAGGTCCCGTCGCCGTGCACCGGAATCTCGGCGCCGCGGGCGATGCGATCCACCACGGTCCATCCGCCGGGCAGCGGCGGGTTCTGATCGTCGTACGTGTGAGAGGGGCGCACCACGGTGACCGGGAATCCGGATGCCGTGTGCGCGTCGAAGAGCGCCCGTTCGGCCCGCCATTTCGCCGTCGCATACGGCAGGGGAGGGTTCGGCGCCGTCGGCGTCGACTCGGTGATCGGGGTCTGCAGCACCGGCTTCGCATAGATCGATCCCGAGCTGATGTGCACGTACTGGCCGATGCGGCCGGTGAAGATGCGAAGCATCCGCTGCACGTCGTCGACGTCATACGACAAGAAGTTGACGACGGCGTCGAAGCTGCGGTCCGAGATCGCGGCGGTGATGGCATCCTCATCGGCGACGTCGCCGGTGAGCTGTTCGACGGATGCCGGCACCTCGCGCTGCACCCGATTGGTGCCGCGGTTCAGCACGGTGACGCGCATCCCCGTCTCGGCGGCCAGCCGCACGCACGATGCGCTGATCGTGCCGGTTCCGCCGATGAAGAGCACGCTCAGCGGCGCGTTGTCGTGCTGGAGCACAATGATTCCTTTCTGGATTCTGCGAGTCTGGGTCTGTGATCCAGTCGGCGGCCTAGCGGCCGGCCCACCAGTCCTCGAAGCCGTTCTCGGTCAGGCAGATGAGCACGTCTTCCTGACGGATGCCGAGTGGCTCGAGCCCTGCGACCACCGCCTCGAAGAACCGCCGCTTCGTCGCGACCGGGTACATGTGCACGGCCGTCACCCGGATGAGCACGAGGTCGCGTCGCTCGACGTCGTTGTACGTCGGGTCGAACTTCAGCTCGCCTTCCCCGTGCGGGTGGAACACCTGGAAGCGGTCGTCGGCCGGGATGCCCAGCGCCTCGATCTGAGCGTCGTGGATCGCGTTGCCGATCCTCTCGTGCGACGCCTCGAACAGCTCGCGGGACAGGTCTACTTGGATGAGCGGCACGAGGCCTCCTTATTCGTCAATTGATTGCGGTTCGTCATTTAATTGCGCCGGCCGATAGTCCGCGCTCGAAAAGGCCTTGCAAGCAGAGGTAGGCCACGATCTCCGGTATCGCTGTGAGCACCGCTGACGCCAACACCTTGGTCTGGTCGTTGCTGAACTCGCCGACGAAGAACTGCGGAACCAGAGTGATGGTCTGCAGGTCTTGCGACTGCAGGAAGACGAGCGGCATCAGGTAGTCGTTCCACGCGCCGATCAGGGTGAAGATCAGCACCGCCGCCGCGATCGGGCGGGTCAGGGGAATGACCAGATAGAGGAATCCGCGCATCGAGTTCGCCCCATCCACGCGGGCCGCCTCGAACATCTCGTCAGGGAGACCGTTGATGAAGTTGCGCGTCAGCAGTACAGCGAATGGCACCTGTAAAGCTGCGAGCGGCAGGATGACCGACCAATACGTGTCGTACAGGCCGAGCTGCTGCGTCGTGGCGAAGAGTGGCGTGAGGAGCACGACCTCGGGCAGGGTCAGGCAGACCAAGAGCATCCAGAAGTACACCTCACGCGCTCTGATGTGCAGCTTCGCGAACCCGTACGACGCCAGCATCGTGACGACGTAGACCAGCACGATGACACCGATCGCGATGATCGCGCTGTTCAGGAAGAACCGGAAGAACCCCGGCACGCCGAGCACAGCCGAATAGTTGCCCCAGCCGGCGCCGGCGAACGATCCCTGAACCATGACGATCAATGGGAACAGGAACGGAAGCACGAAGACGGTCGCGACCACCTGCAGCAGGAGTTTGCCCCACCGCGTCCTGACTTCGAACATCAGCGAGCTCCCTTCTTCTCTCGGGTGCGTTCACGGCCGGCCGTCTGGAAGATGATCGCCATCACCAGGGCGACGACGAGCAGGATGATCGACAGGGCCGCTCCGTAGCCCGCGTGAGCCAGCTGGATGGTCGTCTGGTAGATGTACGTGCCGAGGAACTGGGTGGCGTTATTCGGTCCGGCGATCGTGACGAGCCACGGCACGTCGAACGTCTTCAGTGCCCCGATCGCGCTCAGGATGGCCAACGCCACGGTCGTACCCCGCACGCTGGGCCAGATGATGCTGATCAGTGTGCGTACGTTGCCGGCGCCGTCGATGCGCGCCGCTTCGATCATCGACTGGTCGATCTGGCTCATCGCCGCGAAGTACAGCACGAAGGTGAGCCCGGTCCACTGCCAGATCGTGATGACCATGATCACGGGAAGGGCCGTGCTCTCCTGACCGATCCACGGTTGTGCGAGGAAGCCGAGGCCGACGTGATCGAGCAGCCAGTTGAACTGTCCGTTCGCCGCGAACATCTGCCGGAACACCGGCGCCATGATCGCCGGCGCGAGCACGACGGGCACGAACACGATGATCTTGTAGAGAACACCGAGCCTGATCTTCGAGTGCATCATCACGGCG
>DASZMW010000293.1:0-2703 GCA_035551735.1 Humibacter sp.
CGGCGTCATCGTCATCAATAATCCGTTCTGGTTCAGTGCCGACGACAAGTTCATCGAGTGTGTATTCGCCGGTCGCCTGGGCGTCGCCGTCCCAAAGACAATCATCCTGCCGAACAAGTCGTATGAAGCCGATATCGTTCCTGAGTCGCTCCGCAATCTCACCTACCCGATGCCGTGGGAGGAGCTTCTCAACTATGTCGGCCTGCCGGCTGTGATCAAACCGGCTGTCGGCGGTGGCTGGCGGAACGTGACGGTCGTCCACTCACTCGACGAGCTAATCGCGGCCTACGACCTCAGCGGCGTGCTGCCGATGATCCTGCAGGAGTTCATCCAGTTTGAGAACTACGCGCGGTGCTTTGTGCTGGGACGTGAGGAGGTGCTGGTCTCGAAGTACGAGCCGTCACGATCCCATTTCGAGCGCTATCGACCGGGCGACACCGGGCTCGGGCTCGAATTGCAGGCGCGCATCGAGGACGACTGCCTGAAGCTGAACCGAGCGTTGGGCTACGACATGAACACTGTCGAGTTCGCGATTCGCGACGGCATCCCATACGCGATCGACTTCTTCAACCCCGCTCCCGACATGGACTACCACTCGATCACGCCGACCAACTTCGAGTGGGTGGTCGAACACATGGCGAACCTCGCCATCTCATACGCAACCGGCGAACGCCAGCCTGCGCCTGAGCCGAACTGGCACTCCATGCTCGGCGCAGCGCACCAGTAGCGTCGCCCCACACATCGCACGCACAATGTGCCATGTCTGCGCACGAGGCGGCGATCGAACTGCGGGAGGTCACCAAGCTCTATCCCGGCGACGTGCGCGCCCTCGACCGGGTCTCGCTTCAGGTCTCCGAGGGTGAACTCTGCTGCCTGCTGGGGCCGAACGGCGCCGGCAAGACGACGATCATCCGGCTGCTTCAGGGTGCGCTGACGGCCACCGAGGGAACGATCAGCATCCTCGGCGCCGACGTGCGTGGTTCGAAGATCATCGACGCCAAGCGCCGGATCGGCATTGTCCCGCAGAGTCCCGGCATGTACCCCGATCTCACGGTGCGCGAGTACCTCACGTTCGTGCGCGATCTCTACGGCGTCGGTGACGTGACGGCCACCGCCGACGACTGCGGGCTGCACGACTACCTCGACCGCACGCTCTCCACCCTGTCCGGCGGGTTTCAGCGCCGCCTGCTCGTCGCGGGCGCCATCATCAGCCGACCGTCGCTCCTGCTGCTCGACGAGCCGACCGTCGGCCTCGACCCACTTGCCGCGTCCGATACGCGGCGACTCCTCAAGAAGGCGATGGCCGGACGCACGGTGCTCATGAGCACGCACAACCTCGCCGAGGCGGAGGAGCTGTGTGATACAGTCATCATCCTGCGACGCGGCGAGGTCCTGGTGCACGAGCGCATCGACGATCTGCGGCGCCAGGCGGCGCCACGCGTCCACATGGCGGCACGGGGCGAGCGTGACAGTCTCGGGAGCGCGCTTACCGCACACGGACACACCTGGTCGCCGAACGAGTCTGGCGTCTGGCTCTCGCTTGACGATCCGGAGCGACGTGCGCCGGACGTACTCCGGGCACTCCTCGGCGCCGGGATCGACGTGTATGAGTGCCGCATCGTCTCGCCGTCGCTCGAAGACCTCTTCGTCGACGTGGTGACCCGCGCGTGAGCAGCCCGCTCGGCACGCTCTTCCGTAAGGAGACGCGACAGATCACGCGCTCCAGAAAGACGGTCGCCGCGGCAGCGATGGTGCCGGCGCTCATGCTGATCTTCGTGACCATCGGCGACATCGTCACGCTCAAGCTCGGCTTCGGTAAGCATCCGATCTACCTGCTGTCGTCGAGTCACGCGGTCTCCGGGACCTACCTGTTGCGCCACTACACCCTTCCGGTGCTGGTCAGCATCTCGGCGCTGGTGACGCCGTCGATCGTCATGGGTGACATCCTCTTCGGCGAACGAGAGCGTCGCACCCTCGACCTGCTGGTGGCGCTGCCGATCTCGGCGTTTCAGGTGGTGCTGGCGAAGCTGCTCAGCGTCCTGCTGTTCGCGGTCTGTGTAACGGTCCCGCTCTTTCTGATCAATGTGCTCATCGTCAACGCCTTCGGCTACGCCTCGCCGACACAGACGCTCGGACTGCTGGCGATCCTCGCCGCTGCGATCTGTTATTCGGCGGGCAGCGCGCTGGTAATCGCGTTCGTCGCGGGTGAGGCTCGCGCCGCCAATATCGTGAGCGGTCTGCTGCTCGGTCCGATCGTTCCCCTCGAGGGGCTGATCCTGGGAGCGGTTCACGGCGAGGTCGCGTTCACCGTCTGCGCCGTGATGCTGCTCTGTCTGGCCGCGGGCTGCCTCACCTGGGCATCGCGGCTGCTCTCATTCGAGCGGCTGTTCGGCACCGCGTGATAGCGTGCGAGGTATGGATCTACTGATTCTTGGTGGCCTCTCGTTTTTCGGACGGCACATCGTGGAGCAGGCGGTCGCGCGCGGCCAGCGCGTGACGACCTTCACCCGCGGACGGCAGAACGCCGACCTGTACCCGGAGGTCGAGAAGGTGGTGGGCGACCGCGATGGCGGCCTTGATCCCCTGCAGGGGCGCGACTGGGATGCGGTGATCGACACCTCGGGCTACGTGCCGCGAGTGGTGCGTGCCTCGGCCGAGCTGCTGCATCAGCACGTCCCGCACTACACCTTCATCTCATCCCTC
>DASZMW010000294.1:0-8268 GCA_035551735.1 Humibacter sp.
GTCGCGCTCATCGATGGGCTCGAGCACGACGGCCTTGTCGCGCGCACTCGCAGCGAGGTCGATCGCCGCAGTTATGAACTGACGCTCACGGATGCCGGCAGCGCCAAGTTGCGCGAGCTGCGGGGCGTCGCCGAAGCGCACGAGGCCGAGCTCGCCGGATCGCTCGCGACGTCCCGACGCGACGAACTCTTCGCTCTGCTGAGTGACCTCGCGACATCCCTCGGCGTCGATGCTGAGGTGCACGAGGGGTATCGCGAGGCGCGGGGCGGCGAGACGTCGGGCCGCTGACGTCACCCGGCTCCGACGAGGCGTGCCGGGGTGGATGCATCCGAGCGGAAAGCGCGGCATGCTGGTTTCATGACCGACACAACGCAGCCAGTAGCCGACACCACCGCCCAGACCCCCGGTCCCAGGATCGTCGTAGGCGTCGACGGCTCCGACCCGTCGTTGGACGCCCTGCGCCAGGCGGCGAAATACGCCCCGCTGCTCGGCGCGACGATCGAAGCCGTCATCACCTGGAGCTATCCCGTGTCTGTCGGTCCGTACGTCATGGGTGACGGGCCCTCGTTCGAGGACCTTGCGAAGGACACCCTGGAGCACTCGCTCGAGGATGCCTTCGGCGACGACATTCCCGCCGGATTGTCCACAGCGGTCGCATTCGGACACCCGGCTCAGGTGCTCATCGAGCACAGTGAGGGTGCCGAGTTGCTCGTGCTGGGCTCGCGTGGACGCGGCGGATTCGCCGGCCTGCTTCTCGGCTCGGTGAGCTCGGAGTGTGCTTCGCACGCGAAGTGCCCGGTGCTGATCGTGCGTTGAGCGCGGAGCACGGCCCGGTTGCAGCATCCGCCGAACCGTGTCACATGGCGGGCTGCTCGCGAGAGCGGGCCATGCTGGAGTCATGACCGACACGAACCAGCCTGAAGTCGATGTGGCCGAGCAACGGACCCTCCCCAGAATCATCGTCGGGGTGGACGGGTCGGATCCCTCGCTGCAGGCGCTGCGCGAAGCGGCCAGGTTTGCTCAGCTGTTGGGTGCGGGCATCGAGGCGATCGCCACTTGGACGTATCCCGTGTCACCAGGACCGTACACCGACGCCGAGCAGCCGCTCGAGCAGCTCGCGAAGGAGACGCTCGGTCAGGCACTCGTGGATGCCTACGGCGAGAATCGACCGGACAACCTGACCGCGGAGGTCGAGTACGGTCAGGCGGCGCACGTGCTCGTGCAACGCAGCGAAGGCGCGGAGATGCTGATCGTCGGTTCACGTGGACGAGGCGGATTCGCCGGCCTGCTTCTGGGCTCCGTCAGCTCGGCCTGCGCGGCGCACGGTAAGTGCCCGGTGCTGATCGTTCGGTGAGGCGCTCGTCACCGGGTCGGGTCAGCCATGGCACGTGGCGCTAGATTGGCCGACATGTCGGCTCGGGTGACCATCAAGGACGTTGCACTTGCGGCCGGGGTCAGCAAGGGAGCGGCATCCAACGCGCTCAACGATCGGCCAGGAGTATCCGAGACGACTCGCCAGCGGGTCAAAGACGCGGCCGAGCGACTCGGATGGTCTCCCAACCGCCTTGCGCAGGCGCTGTCGGGATCGCGGGGCGATTCGATCGGATGGGCGATCGTGCGCACCGCCAAGACGCCAGCGATCGATCCGTATTTCACCGAGCTGTTCTCGGGCATCGAACTGGAACTCGAGACGACGGAACTCTCGCTCGTCACCAAGCTCGTCGCCGATCGTGCGGCGGAGGCCGTGCTCTACCGGCGCTGGGCATCCGAGCGACGCGTGGCCGGGGTGCTCATCTCCGATATCGACGTCGACGAGCCGCGGTTCGAGCAACTTCGCGAACTCGAGATGCCGTTCGTGGCTTTTCGGAGCACGACCTCGGCCGAAGGCGCCATGCCGGCGGAGTTGCGCGTGACGTCGGTTCCCGAGGGGCTGCAGGTTCCGACGGTGTGGTTCCAGGAGGTCGCGACGGTCGCGACTCTGCTCGATCACGCGCGCACCTTCGGCCATCGCCGCATCGCGTGGGTGAGTGGCGATCCGACGAAGGCGGCCGTGGCGCTGCGTGAGCGGGCCGTCGACCGGTGGTCGGCAGACAACGGCGTCGCCGTGCGAACCGTGTACACCGACTACAGCCCGAATGCCGGCGCGCAGCGCGCCGTGGAGCTTCTGCGCTCGGACTCCCCGCCGTCGTTCATCGTCTTCGACAGCGACATCATGGCGTTGGCCGGCCTGTCGGCGCTCAGCGCCTCGGGCTACGGCGTGCCACGCGACGTCTCCGTCGCGTCATTCATCGATTCGACGCTGTGCGAGGTGGCGCTTCCGCCGGTCACGGCGCTGGCGCATCCCGTCGTCGAATACGGCAGGGCCTTCACCCGTCGGTTGATCCAGCAGATCGACGGCACGGGCACGGATGCCTGGCTCGAGCCGCCCACGCTGGTGCAGCGAGCGAGCGTGGCCCTGGCGCCCGCGCCGGCGCGGTAGCGGTCGGCGCCCGCGGCCTGTGCAGTAGTCGCCATCGTCCGCTGCCCGTGCTCTCCGCGAGGGGCTGCGGGGGACCCGTGGGCGGGTGCAGCCGGGCGAGCGAACCGGTTCTGCCCTTGACTACTAAACCGGTTCTGTAATACCGTCGGCGGAGTCTTGAAGAGTCATCCAAGGGAGCGGAGGACGGCGGGACGGCAGCACCGACGTCGCGTCCAGGCGCGAGATATCGCTTCAAACGAAGGAGTTTGACATGCAGACCGGCGCATCCAGCAGCGTGAGCAGACGAGGGTTCCTAGCAGGCGGGGCCGCGGTGGCCGTGAGCCTCGGGCTGAGTGCGTGCGCGGCATCCGGGAGCGGGCCGACGAGCACCGGTGGTCCCATCACGTTCTGGGACATGGTCTGGGGCACGGGCACGACCTACACGGCCAAGGCGCGCACCATCGTGAACGGTTACCAGCCGGAGGGCCGCAACCGGGGAGTCAAGTACCAGTCGATTCCGTGGGCGAACTGGAACCAGACGTTCACGTCGGCAGCGGCGTCGAAGACCACTCCGGCCGTCGCATCCGGTGCTGCGTTCCTACCGTTCTACTTCCTCGAGCAAGGCTCCGTCGTGGCAGCCGACGATCTGGTCAAGACACTCGACAAGAACGGAACGAACGACTTCCTTCCCGGCCTCCTCCAGCAGATGAAGACCAGCAAGGGCTATGCGGCGCTGCCGTGGTCGATGGATCTTCGCGTGCTCTGGGTACGCAAGTCGCTGCTCGAGAAGGCGGGCGCAGACATCCCCACCGACTGGGATTCTTTCGTCAAGGCAGGCGAGGCTCTGAAGAAGAAGGGGCAGATCGGTCTCGGCCTCGCCGCAGGGAGCACCACGACGGATGCCCAGCACACGGTGTCGGCGTTGATGATCAACAACGGCGGCGGCATGTTCGATGAGAACGGCAATCTCGACTGCGTGACCGACCGCAACATCGAGACGTTGGACTTTCTGAACGAGTGCGTGAAGAAAGGCATCATCGACCCGCCATCGATCAGTTACACGAACACCAACCTCGCGACCGACTGGACGGACGGCCACGTGGCGATGGGCTTCAACCAGACCGGGCTCGACAAGACCTTCCGCCCGGATCAGCAGTCGGACCTCGAAGTGATCGCCCCCTTGAAGGGGCCGCACGGCGACACTGGAACCGTGTACTACATCAACCCGTTGATGATGTTCGACACGAGTCCTTCGCAGGAGTCGTCGGAGGCCTTCCTTGCCTGGTACCTCGACCAGATCCACCTGTTCTGGACCAGCGGCGTCGAGACCGACCTGCCCGTGAAGAAGAGCATCACGAAGCTGCCGGTGATCCAGAACAACAAGAACCTCGTGAAATCGGTGAACGAGTGGCAGCCGATCGGCAAGACCATCGGCGCTCGCACCGATCACGCCTTCGCCGCGCTGAACACCGTGGACGGCGGTACCGCCAGTGCCACGTTCGTGCAGCGCATCGTGCAGGGGGAGCAATCGTCCAAGCAGATTCTGCAGACCCTGCAGACGTCGCTCGAGAAAGTCATCAAGTAGATCATGGACATCGAATCAGAAGCGGATGCCGTTCTCCAGCGTCCCGAGCTGGTTGCGCTCGTCGATCTGGTGGTTCCCGCCGATGACTGGCCGTCGGCGTCGCAGTCGGGTGCACTGACGTTTCTCGCCGGGATGCTCCACGAGCGGCCAGAGTGGGCGCGTCGCATCCGCGAGCTCCTCGACGCGGGTAGCCCGACTGAGCACGCTGAGTGGGAGTGGTTCGCCCAGCTGGTCAGCGGTGGCTTCTACGCGGACGAGGCCAACGGCGGCAACGCGGATGCCCGCTCGTGGCGCATGGTGAAGTGGCGGCCGGAGCCGGTCGGCGGGTGGCCCGCGCTGGCATCCGAGCCCGATCGTGCGGGCGTGCTCCTGACGCCGGCGACGCTGGGTGTTCTCTACGACGCTATCGTCGTCGGATCCGGGGCGGGCGGCGGCGTGGCCGCCGCCGAGCTGGCGAAGAGCGGGCGCCGTGTGCTGGTGGTCGAGGCAGGATCATGGCCGGCGACGGAGCGCCTCGACTCGGACCACCTTCGCAATCCGCGCTCGGACTGGGGCTTGCCGGTGTGGAGCGGACCGGACGACAGCACACATCCGCGAGTGCTCAGCAACGATTCGGGCGACCACCTGCTCGCCCCGTCGGACGCAGGCTGGGGAAACAACGCGTTCACGGTCGGCGGGGGCACGCGGGTGTACGGCGCCCAGGCGTGGCGTTTCTCGCCGATCGACTTCCAGATGGCGACGACGTACGGAACGCCGGAGGGGAGCGCGCTCGCCGACTGGCCCTTCGACTACGACGAGCTCGAGCCGTACTACCAGCGGGCGGAGTGGGAGATGGGTGTGAGCGGCCTCGGCGAGGCCACGCCGCACGCCGGTCACCGTTCGCGGCCCTACCCGATGCCTCCGCTGCCGGGCGGGGTCGCCGACACGGTGCTCGGCCGTGGCGCAGCGGCGCTGGGCATACCGACGCTGCCGCCGCCGCTGCTGATCAACTCGAAGCCGTATCTCGGCCGGGCCGCGTGCGCGCAGTGTGCGATGTGCGTCGGCTTCGCATGCCCGGTCGATGCGAAGAACGGCAGCCAGAACACGACGCTCGCGCAGGCGTTCGACACCGGCAACTGCTCGATCATCGTCGAGGCTTCAGTGGCACGACTGCTGACGGATGCCGCCGGCCAGGTGATCGGGGCGCGCGTCGCAGGCATCCGTGACGGCTCTGTCTGGACGGTCGACGTGTACGCCGATGACGTCGTGCTCGCAGCGGGTGCGACGGAGACCGCGCGCCTGTTGCTGAACAGCACGAGCGAGCACGAACCGAATGGCATCGGCAACAACGCCGACCAGGTCGGACGCCACCTGCAGGGCCACCTCTACGGTGGTGCGACCGCCATCTTCGACGACGACGTGGTCGACCTTCTGGGTCCTGGGCCGTCGATCGCGACGACGCTGTACCAGCACGGCAACCCGGGCATCATCGGCGGCGGCATGATCGCCAACGAGTTCGTCCCGACTCCGTCGAACACCTACCGCTACCTGGTGGCCGCCGGCTTCATCCCGTCGTACGGCGCCGCGTCGAAGGTCGGCATGCGTCGGCTGGCGAACAGGATGATGCGCGTCATGGGGCCGGTGCAGGAGGTCACGTCTCACGAATCACGGGTGCGTGTCGCGTCCGACGTGAGGGACAGGTTCGGGATGCCGGTCGCCCGGCTCAGCGGAAGCAACCACGACGAGGACTACCGTGGCCGCGACTTCCTCACCGACCGCGCGGCCGAGTGGCTGCAGGCATCCGGCGCACGGTCCGTCGTTCCGCTCACGCGGGACCGCACCCGCTGGGCGCCGAGCTCCGGCCAACACCAAGCGGGCACCTGTCGCATGGGCGACGACCCGGCGCGAAGCGTTGTCGACCCCCTCGGCCGCGTCTGGGGGCACGACAACCTGCGCGTTACGGATGCCTCGGTGCACGTGACCAACGGCGGCGTGAACCCGGTGCTCACGGTTGTTGCGAACGCCTTCCGCACCATGGACAGGATGCTCGCGGGCGGCTAACGCGTTCGGCCCGCCGAAGCGCGCGGTACGCTGACCGGCCCGCCGAGCCGGTAGAAGAAGAACGGCACGGCCGACAGCAGACAGCTTGCTGCTGGCACGAGCGTGATCCCCACCCACACCGTGTTCTGCATCGACGCGGTCACTGTGACGCCGTCCTGGTAGCCGGCGGCCACGATCACGAGGCCGAAGGCGAGCACCGACAGCGCCGTCATGATCTTGGAGACGAAGGTCAGGGTGGCGAACGAGATGCCGTCGTTGCGCACACCGGTGCGCTTCTCGACGTCGTCGACGGCATCAGCGATCATCGTGGCCTGCACCACGAGGAAGGCGCCGAGCGTGAGCCCGGTGAGGAAGATGAACACCACGATCGCCACGATGCTGTCGAAGCCGACGAGGTACATCGCGACGTACAGCACGGTGCCGACGAATGAGCTCGAGATGGCGAGCGCGCGGCTTGACATCCAACGCAGAAGCAGCGGTGTCGCGAACGATGCGATCACCATGCCGCCGATGATCGCGGCGCCGATCAGCGTGAACAGACCCTCGTTGTTGTAGGCGATGACCACGAACACCGCGCCTCCGGCCTGCACGATGTAGCGCCCGAAGCCGAGCACCGACCCCAGCAGCACCATGAGCAGCGGAGTGTTGCGCGCAAGGGTCAGGAACAGCTGGCGAAAACTCAGGCGCGTCTGCGCCGCCTGGGACTTCCGTTCGCGCGCGAAGAAGAACGGCAGCACGTAAAGAGCCATGCCAAGCACGGAGACAACGCCTACGGCGAGCGACCAGCCCGAGCCGGTGGTCTTCGGGGCGAAGCTGAGCGCAGCGGCGAGCCACGGCATCCCGAGCGTTGCGAGCCCGAGCGAGATGGCGCCGAACGCGCGAACGTTCGAGACGACGCGGGTACGGATGCCCTGGTCGGCGAACGCGGATCCGATCAGTCCCCAGAACGGCACGTCGCACGCCGTGTATGCGATGCCCCAGAGCAGGTAGACGATGCCGAAGTAGATGAGCTGAACGTTTTCGGCGGCATCCGGAATCGTGAACAACAGGGTGGTCAACAGGGCGACGGGCGCCGCGGAGAACAGGATGTACGGCCGTAGCTTTCCCCACCGGGTGTGCGTCATGTCGATGATGCTGCCCATCACCGGATCGCTGATCGCGTCGAACACCTTCGCGATCGTGATGATGCCCGTGGCGATCGCGATGCCGGCGGTGCTGATGTGGGCGAACTGAAGCAGGTACACGAGGATGAACGTCGTCACCGTGGTGAGGATGATGTTCTGCCCGAACCCGGCCACCACGACCGACACCCGCTGCACTCGTGGGGAGGGCACGCGACTCTCTGTCGCGTCGCCGGTCGTCACCGTGTCGCCGGTCATGGTGTCGTCTCCAGAAGGATCGTCTTGATCTCAAACGGGTCGAACGCAAGGTGCCCGAGGTCCGCAGGCGCGATGGGCTCCTCCATCAGATTCGTCTCGGCCACGGCGTCGTGCGCGAACCGCGTGTCCACCGCGGTCGTCGCCTCTCGGCCGAGACTCTCGTAGAGCCGCAATACGACGCCGTGGCCGTTCTCCGCCGGCTTGATCGTCTCGATCACAATGCCCGGATCCGAGGTGCTCGCCGCGCTCTCGAGAACGTGCGTGCCGACCGGGATCAGCGGGTTATTGAGTCGGTAGCCGTCACGGATGACGGGCGTCAGGTCTCCGCCTGTGAAGGCGCGGAACGCGTACGTGAAGCGATGGATGCCCCTGTCCGCGGTCTTGTCGGGGAACGTCGGCGACCGCAGCAGGTTGATGCTGAGCAGTCCGTTCTTCGCGCGGTGCCCATACTTCGAGTCGTTGAGCAGGGCGAAGCCGCCGCTGGCATCCTGCGTGGCGATCCATTTGTGAGCACAGGTCTCGAATTGCGCGCGTTCGGTGGGATCGTGCTCGGTCGTGGGGCGGGCGATGTGCCCGAACTGGATCTCCGACAGCGCCGTCGGCCCGAAGTGGGTCGGGCGGAACTCGGTGCGGAGCATCCTGTGCCGCTCGTGCCAGTCCACGGTCGTCTCGATGCGCACGAGGTCGCTGCCTGCCTCGAGCACGATGCGCTGCTCGATCGTGGAGCGATGAGTGCGGAATGCATGGCTGCGCACGATGGTCGGCCCGTCGACCTCGACGTGGATGTCGGTTGCCCGCAACGTTCG
>DASZMW010000295.1:0-3306 GCA_035551735.1 Humibacter sp.
CGATGCGGATCACGACGTCTCCTCTGTCGACGGGGCGAGCGCAGAAGGAGCCGGCGAGACGGAGCCGACAGCCGCCGCCAGGGGAATGACGGCACGGACGCTCGTCCCCCCGCCGCTCACGGAGCTCACCTCGAGCTCGCCCCCGGCCTCGGCGACCCGAGCGCGCATCCCTGCGAGTCCGTAGCCCGGGGTCGCCGCTGCCGGATCGAACCCGATGCCGTCGTCGACGACCGTCAGCGCCGTGACCGCGTCGGTGTAGCTCAGCACGATATCGACGTGCGCTGCCTTCGCGTGCTTGCGCACGTTGGCGAGACACTCCTGCGCGACTCTGAGGAGCACGACCTCGATGCCGGCGGGCGCAATCAGCGCTGTACCGTCGAGTACGAAGTCGGTGGTGACGCCCGTCTCGTCATGGAAGCCCGCGGCGATGCGTCGCAGGGCGTCGGGCAGCGAGGCATCCTCGAGGCGGGCGGGGGAGAGCGCTGCGATGATGCGGCGGGACTCGGTGAGGTTCTCCTGCGCGGTGTCGGTGATCAGCGTGACGTGGCGCCGCGCGGCGTCCGGTTCGGTTTCGAGCTCGGCCGCGACGGCGTGCCCGAGCGCGATGATCGAGGTGAAGCCCTGGGCGAGGGTGTCGTGCATCTCGCGAGCGATGCGCGCCCGCTCGGCGCCGGCGCCGCGGGCGGCGGAGAGGGCGGCGACTTCGGCCTCCCGCTCGTGCAGCTCGTCGATGAGTTTGCGGCGTTCCTCGCTTTCGCTGGTGACGGCGAGCATCCGTGCAGAGAAGAAGATGGCGAACGCCACGGTGAACACCGTCGTGCCGATCAGCTGCACCGCGTCCGGCATCGAGACGGTGCCGGACGCGAGACGGAACGCAAGGGGTAGTGCGTTGATGAGGATGCCGGCGATGGCGGCGGTCGTCGGCCGCAGCAGCAGGAAGATCTCGGGGCAGAGTGCGAAGAGTCCGAGCGACGCCCACGGGTTGAGCACCACCGCGGCGCTGAAGACGACGAGAGCGATGGCCGAGTACGTCCATGCCTGCCAGGAATCCTTACGCACGCCGGCGACGCTCGGCCTGGCGAGGAACCAGTAGACGACCTGCAACGCGACAACGAGCGAAGCGGAGATCGCAGCGCTCGTGATCGTGTCGACCGGATTTGCCAGCACCACCACAGCCGTGCCGACGGTGGCCAGGCCGCAGAAGATCAGCCAGTCACGGAAGTCGACATCGCTCACGCCTGCCGTGCCCGTCCGATCAGGACCGATCTTTCCTGCGCCCACCCGCGAATCCGACGTGTGCATTGTTCAGACTGTACTGTCCGCCGGCGCGGCTGCGTCGTCGGTGGTGGAAGTGGCGTCGAACTGCGAGGAGACCTGGCCCTTCGGGTACAGCACCCCGAGCACCGCCACGACCAGCATCGCGATCGCCATGCCAGCGAACGCCCAGGCGACGCTGTCCGCGTACCCCTGGTGCACCGCCGCGATGAACTGCTCACGCACGGCCGCCGGCAACTGAGAGAGATGGTTCGCGGTGCCGGCGGATGCCGTGCCACCGATGCTCGCGACCGCGTCCGCAGCATCCTTCGAGGTCGCACCGAGCTTCGTGAACGACGCGGTCAGCTTGTCGCCGAGCACGCTCGTCACGACGGTGCCGAGCACGGCGATGCCGAGCGCGCCGCCGAAGTTGCGCATGGTCTGCGACACTGCCGTCACCTCGCCGTACGAGGCGCCGATGGCGCGATTGACGGCATCCGTGCTGGCTGCGCTGAACATGAACCCGATGCCGGCGCCCGCCAGGACGATCGGCCAGGTCTGCGCGTTGATGAAGTCGCCGGCATTCGACGGGATGTTCGTGACCGCGTATGCGAGCCACGCGAACCCGGCGGCGCCCGCGAGGCCGCCGATGATCAGCACACCCTTGGCGCCGCTGCGGTCGAACCGCACCGAGCCGAGGCGGGAGGCCACGACGAAGCCGATGAAGAACTTCAGGAACAGCAGCCCGGTCGACAGAGCAGAGAGTTCGAGCGACACCTGGCCATACACACTGAGGAAGAAGAAGGTCGCGATAAACGCCACCGAGGCGAACAGTGTCGAGAGGGTCGCCAGTGTGAAGCCGCGGTCACGGAAGACCTGTAGCTTGACCAACGGCTGAGACGTGCGCGACTCGACGAAGGCGAAGAAGGCGACGAGCACGAGTCCGCCGGCGATCGAGCCGATGACCGCTGGGCTGGCCCATCCCCACGAACCTGCCTGCTGCAGGCCGAACACGACGAGGCCGAGCCCAGCCGCGACGACGAGCGTACCGAGCAGATCGATGCGCTCGCGCTTGCGCGCGGAGGTCTCCGCGGCCATCGCCACGATGACGAACGACACGATGGCGAGTGGAATGTTCACCCAGAAGATGGCGCGCCACGTCCAGACGCTCAGGTAGCCACCGGCGATCGGGCCGAGCGCGGTCATCGCACCGGTGATCGCGAAGAAGATCGCCATCGCGCGCCCGCGGCCCTCGCGAGGGAACCCCTGCACCACCAGTCCGATCGCAGCGGGGAACATCATGGCACCTGCGACGCCCTGCAGAATGCGAGCGCCGATCAGCCAAGGCGCGGCGAGATCGCCCTCGGGAGCGAGGCCGCAGAGCAGTGATGTCGCACCGAAGGCAGCGATTCCGACCAGCGCCATCCGCTTGTGGCCGAGAACGTCGGCGAGGCGTCCGCCGAGCAGGAAGAAGGCCGCCGTCGCAATGAGGTAGGCATTCACCGCCCACTGCATCGCGTCATGCGTGAGGTGCAGATCGGCTTCGATCGTCGGTGCGCTCAGCGCGACGATCGTCTGGTCGATCGTCGTCATCGACACCGCGATGATGAGTCCCGTGAGTGCGGCGACATTGCCCTTCGCCTGCGTTCCTGCCGCACCGATCGATGCGAGTGACATGGCGTTCCTTTCGCGCGTTGTGCACCCGGTGTGGATGCAGAACCACACTCCTCGTCACACGGAGCCGGCGGCACCGCCCCCCGGTCGCATCCGTGTCGTCCGATCGGAGGACAACTACCGCGCGAGCAGCCGGTCGATCGCGGATGCCGTCGGCAGCGATCCCCTCGCGCCCGGCCCCAGCGTCGCGATCGCACCCCCGACGACGGCGCGGCGTACGGCGTCGTCGAGGTCGCGGCCTTCGGCGAGGGATGCCGCCAGCACGCCGATGAACGCATCGCCCGCTCCCGTGGTGTCGACCGCGTCGACCTTCGGGGCAGGAATGGAGAACGTGGTCGTGCCACGGCGCACGTCGGCCCCGAGCGCCCCGCGGGTCAC
>DASZMW010000296.1:0-17581 GCA_035551735.1 Humibacter sp.
CTCTTCGCCGCGAATCTGGCGATGGGACTGTTCTTCGGCGGCATCGGGGTCGCGGTCACCGCCTTCGCCATCGCGCACGGCGCAGGTGCTCTTGCCGGGGTGATCTCGGCGGCTGGCGGAGTCGTCAGTCTCTCCGTCGGCCTGGCGTACGGGGCTCTCGAGCGGGGCCGACCGGTGAAGGCGATGATCGCGGCAGGCGGCATCCTCACGGTCGGATGCGCACTTCTGGCGTTGGCGCCGAACCTGCCCGTCATGATCGTCGGCTACGGTCTCGTCGGAGGCTGCGTCGCACTGGTGCTGATACCCGGTTCGATACTGCTTCAGAGGACGACCGCGAGCGGTGCCTACACACAGGCGATGACGTGGATCAACTCCGCCAGCGCGATCGGGATCGCGACGTCCGCACCGCTGGTCGGCTACGTCATCCAACAGCACACGTGGGCGGCCGGGTTCCTGGGGCTCGCAGGGCTGACCGCATTGCTGCCGGTCGTGTTGCTGGTCGCGTACCCGGTTCTGGGCAGGATGGAACCGCATCGGTGAGAGCGAGGGCGCCCTTCGACTCCGCTCAGGGAGCTGGAGGGGCTGAAGCATGCTAGGCCAGGGCATCCTTCGGCAGCTTGCGCACCTTCGCGCGGCGGTGGCGACGGGCAGGGATCATTGAGCGCATCTCCTCGAGCTTGCCGAAGCAGAGCAGCCGGTCGCCGGCCTCGAGCTCGGTGTTCCCCTTGGGATTAGGGATGACAGCTGCGCCGCGATGCAGCGTGAGCACGGTGATGTCGCGGTCGTCGAGTCCCGAGTCGCGCAGGCGCTTGCCGACCAGATCGGCTCCGATGCCGACGGCGAGTTCGGCGACGCCGTAGCCGGTCGACACGCTCAGGCGTTGGCGCACGTCGATCTCGGGGAATGCCACCTGGTTGTCGATGTGGTCGACGATCGCGCCGGCGACATCCAGCCCGGTCGCCGACTCGATGCCCTGCAGTCCGGGCGAGGAGTTGACCTCCATCACGAGCGGGCCGTCGTTGCCCTCCAGCATGTCGACGCCTGCCACGCGCAAGCCCATGATCTGGGCGGAGCGCACCGCTGCCTGCTCATATTCCGGCGGCAGCTCCACGCGCTCGACGGAGCCACCGCGGTGCACGTTCGAGCGGAACTCATCGCCGCTGGCCACCCGGCGCATCGCCGCGACGACTCGGTCGCCGACGACGAGCGCACGGATGTCCCTTCCTCGACTCTCCGAGATGAACGCCTGCACAAGCACGTTCTGCTTCGTCGAGTGCAGGGTTTCGATGATCGCCTCGGCGATCTTCGCCGCTGGCGCCAGGATGACCCCGACGCCCTGTGTGCCCTCGAGAAGCTTGATCACGACGGGCGCCCCGCCGACGGATTCGATGGCCGTGCGCACGTCGGCGCGGCTGTGCACGAAGGCGGTCGCCGGCATCCCGATGTTGTGCCGGGAGAGGATCTGGGTCGCGCGCAACTTGTCACGCGAATTCGTGATGCCGTTCGCGGTGTTGGGTGTGTAGACATCCATCTGCTCGAACTGACGCACCACAGCCGTGCCGAAGTAGGTGATCGAGTTGCCGATGCGGGGGAGGATCGCGTCGTAGTCCGACAGCAGGCGGCCGCGGTACTGCAGGTCGGGCTCTTCGCCGGAGAGATCGATCGAGAACCGCAGGGTGTCGAGCACCTTGACCCGGTGGCCGCGGTCGTGGGCGGCCTGACGCAGACGCTGAGTGGAGTAGGACTGCGGGGCCCGCGAAAGGATGGCCAACTTCAACGTCAAGGCTCCTGGGAGGATGGGGGCTATGGGCAGGGGTGCGCGAGCGGGGACAGTCCATTCAAGCACCGTGTTGGGGTGGCGTGAGTGGGTCACTCTTCCGCGCATCGGGGTGCCGTGGGTGAAAGCCAAGCTCGACACCGGCGCACGCAGTTCTGCACTCCACGCGTTCGACATCGAGGAGCTGGACGACGGCGCCCGCGTGCGGTTCAGGGTGCGTCCGTGGCAGGACTCGAACCGCGACGCCGTCACGGTTGAGTGCGCGGTGCATGACAGGCGCATCGTGCGCAGCTCGAGCGGTCACACGCAGCGGCGCTACGTCGTGCTGCTCGAGCTGGAGCTGAACGAGCGCACTGTTCAGGCCGAGACGACGTTGACCAACCGCGACCAGATGGGCTTCAGGATGCTCGTCGGCCGGCAGGCCCTGCGCCAAGGCGGCTTCGTGGTCGATCCCGGTCGCTCGTTCATCGGCGGCCGTGCGCCGCGCCCGATCCGCCGCCGCAATCGCGGGCGGCTGTAGCCACATCCTCCCCGCTGATCGAGTAGTGCCCACGAAGTGGTCGCGTATCGAGATCCGAACGCGTAGGTCTCGATACGCGTCGCCTGTGGCGGCGCTACTCGACCACCGGGGTGGGTGGCTCCTGGTACGCCCGCGGATGCCACGCGCCGAGCAGCACCGCATGCACGACGGCCAGCGCCGTGGCGATCGCGACGATCGTGATCCACTGTGGGGCGGCATCCGGTCCCGAGCCGCCGACGAAGACGATGCCGAGCAGCGTCGTCGCGAGAATGGCCCCTACGTAGCGCGAGGTCTGGAAGATGCCGGCCGCGACGCCGGCATCCTTCGGCGCGGCGGACGCGTAGAGCGCCTGGCTCATCGCGATGCTCACGACGCAGTACGGCGCGCCCATCGCGGCCGTGATCAGCAGGATCGCGATCGGGCTGACCGTCACGGCTGCGATCGCGAGCAGCCCGGTGCCCACGATGAGACCGAGGCCGCCGACGATGAGGGTGAAGCGCAGGCCCCGGGTCTCAATCCAGCGAGCGCCGAGCGGGGTGAGCCCGATCGTCACGGCGGCGAGCGGGAACATCAGCAGCCCGGTGATCCCGGCGTCGTAGTGCCCGTGCTCCTGCAGCAGTTGCGGCAGGCCGAAGAACGCCGTGTAGTACACGAGGTTGAACACCGCGAAGCAGAGGTAGACCATCATCAGCGACCGGTTCTTGGCCAGCAGGCGCAGGTCGAGGAACGGTACGGATGCCGTCAGCTCCCGCCACACGAACCCCGCCGCCGCCGCGACCGCGACCCCAAGGAGCCACCAGTTCGGGGTTGGCGTGAGTCCGAGCAGGAACACCAGGAGTGCGACGAGGGTGCCGACGAACAGTACGATGCCGGGGATGTCGGACTGCAGCACCATGGTGCGGATGCGTTCGCGACGGCGTGCGGCATCCGTGGGGGCGAGCATCCAGGTGCCGATGAGTGCGATCGCGGCCAGCGGCACGTTGACCGCGAAGATGGCCTGCCAGCCGAGCGTGCTGACCAGCAGTCCGCCGATCACCGGCCCGATCGCTGCGCCGGCGGTGTTGGCGATCTGGATGCGCCCCAGCAGCCGCGGCGTCGACGTTCCGGTGCGCGCGCTGAGTGGTCGCACCATCGCGACGGCCGACGGGAACGCCGTCGCCGTGCCGATCGCGAGTCCGACCCTGCCGACGCAGACCCAGGCGAACGAGGGCGCGAACGGAGTAAGCACGCACACGACGATCACGACGGCCATGCCGAAGACGAAGAGCCGGCGCGGCCCGAACCGATCGCCAAGTCGCCCCATCAGCGGCTGGCCGGCTGCGGATGCCAGATAGAACGCGGTGATCACCCAGGTCGCCTCGGCGATGCCGAGCGTGAACGTCTTCTGCAGGTCGAACAGGGCGACGGCGATCATCGACGAGTTCAGCGGATTGAGCAGCGTTCCGAGGCTGATGCTGCCGACCGCCCACGTCGCGCGGCGCTTGCTCTGAAGCGGTGTCGACCCGTCGTCGTCAGCACCACTAGCCACGCTCTCGATCGTAGGGGCACTGCCAGACCCATGGCGTCGACCCGGCACTGTATTGCCGCGCGGGCATTCTATTCACGTGAATTCGAGGGTGCCGCGGCAATACAGTGCCGGGTTGACCTGAGCCGGGGGGGTCAGACGAGGGGGTCAGACTAGGGAGAAGCCGCCGTCGCTCGTGATGACCTGGCCGACGACCCAGGCACCGGCATCCGTGGCCAGCCAGCCGATCAGCTCGGCAGGGTCCTCCGGGCGGCCGAAGCGACCGAACGGAGTGCCCGCGATCACCTCGGTCAACCCTTCGAGCGGACGGTCGGTGGTGTCGGCATCCAGATAGCCGGTGTTGACCGGGCCAGGGTTGATCGTGTTCAGCACGATGCCCGTCTCGAGCAGCTCTGCCGCAACAGTCGCGGTGACGCCGGCCAGCGCCGCCTTGCTCGTCGCGTAGGCGACCTCGCCGCGCATCGGGCCGTGGATCTGGCCCGACGTCATCCAGAACACTCGGCCGACCGGCGCCGCGAACGGCGTGCGCTCGACCCGCTCGCCGGGCCGCCGGGGCTCGTCGCCCTGTCGTCGTTGTCCCGCGGCGGCATCCGCCTTGCGCCGCGCGAACTCGGCGGTCAGCAGCAGCGTCGACCGTGTGTTCGTGCTCCAGAATGCATCGAGGCGCTCCGGAGTCATGTCGAGGATGCCGCCGTCATCACCGCTCTTCGCGTGGTTGCAGACCAGGATGTCCAGGCTCCCGGTGAGCGCGCTCGCCGCGTCGAGCAGGGTGGCGATCGAGGCATCCTGCATCAGGTCGGCCCCGAGGTCGCCCATCACAGCCTGGGGCGCGAGAGCCGAACGGATGCCGTCGCGCACGGCATCCAGATCGTCGCCGCCCCACGGCAGGTCGAGGTCGTGTGGCCGGTAGTGGTGGATGAAGACGCTCGCGCCGAGCGACGCGAGCTTGCGGGCGACGGCGTAGCCGATGCCCCGGCGCCGCGAGACGCCGGTCACGAGCGCGGCCTTGCCGAGGAGCGGGAGGTCCTTGTTGTGCATGGTTCGATTCTCGAGCTCGGCAACGCACCGCGCCACTATTCAGGACAGAGGGCCGGCCGACAACATATCCGGCACGCGTGCACGTATGTCCTGATTCGTGGTGATGCTTCGTGGGTGGTGCTCAGCACCATCCGGCTAGCCTTGACTCGTGAACGACGTGCTGCACCCGACTGTTCGCCCCCGCCGCCTCCGCACCACGCCGGCCATGCGCCGACTCACCGCGGAGACCCGGCTGCACCCCGCGGAGTTGATCCTCCCGGTGTTCGTGCGCGAGGGCATCGACGAACCTCGACCGATCGGATCGATGCCCGGCGTCGTGCAGCACACGATCGACAGCCTCAAGGCGGCGGCGAACGAGGCGGCCGAGGCCGGCATCGGCGGCCTGATGCTCTTCGGCGTGCCCGAGGTGAGGGATGCCATCGGCAGCGGCGCCACCGATCCGAAGGGCATCCTGAACATCGGCACACGTGCCGTGGCCGCCGAGGTCGGCGACGCGCTCGTGGTGCAGACCGACCTCTGCCTCGACGAGTTCACCGACCACGGCCACTGCGGTGTGCTGGATGCCACTGGCGCCGTCGACAATGACGCAACCCTGGAGCGCTACCGCGACATGGCGCTCGCGCAGGCGGATGCCGGATCGTGCATACTCGGCCTCAGCGGCATGATGGACGGCCAGGTCGCTGCGGTGCGTGATGTGCTCGATTCCGAGGGTTTCACCGACACGGCCGTGCTTGCATACGCGGCGAAGTATGCGTCGAGTTTCTACGGTCCGTTCCGCGAGGCGGTGGACTCGCAGCTGCAGGGCGACCGCCGCAGCTATCAGCAGGATCCGGCGAACCGACGTGAGGGCCTCCGCGAGGCGCGGCTCGATCTCGAGGAGGGCGCGGACATCCTGATGGTGAAGCCGGCGATGTCGTACCTCGATGTGCTGAGTGACGTCGCTGCGATCAGCGACATTCCCGTATGGGCATATCAAGTCAGCGGCGAGTATTCGATGGTCGAAGCGGCTGCAGCAAACGGGTGGATCGACCGCGAACGTGCCGTGCTCGAGACGCTCACGAGCATCCGTCGGGCCGGTGCCGACGCCGTGCTCACCTACTGGGCCGTCGAGGTCGCGGGGTGGCTGAAGTGACTGCGCCTGAAGCGACGACGAACGACGCCGCGTTCGAGCAGGCACGCCGGGTCATTCCGGGCGGAGTGAACTCGCCGGTGCGGGCGTTCGGCTCGGTGGGCGGCACCCCACGGTTCCGGGTCTCGGCACGCGGACCGTACGTGACGGATGTCGAGGGCCGCGAGTACGTCGACCTCGTCGCGTCGTGGGGTCCCGCCATTCTGGGACATGCGCATCCACAGGTCGTGGCCGCCGTGCAGGATGCCGCCTCCCGCGGCCTGAGCTTCGGTGCGTCGACCCCGGCCGAGACGGAGCTCGCCGAGCTCGTCATCGACCGCCTGAGCGTGACGCCCGGCGCGCATCACCTGAGCGGAAAGTCGCTCGTGACGACGAGGCTCGTCGACGAACTGCGTCTGGTCTCCACCGGCACCGAGGCGACGATGACGGCGATCCGCCTCGCACGCGGCTTCACGGGCCGCGACCTCATCGTCAAGTTCTCCGGGCTGTACCACGGCCACTCCGATGGGCTGCTCGCCGACGCGGGCAGCGGCCTCGCGACGCTCGCTCTCCCGGCCTCCGCTGGAGTGCCCGCCGAGATCGCGGCGCAGACCATCGTCATCCCCTACAACGATCGCGACGCCGTGCGCGCGGTCTTCGCCGAGCACGGCGACTGCATCGCGGCGATCATCACAGAGGCGGCCCCTGCGAACATGGGCGTGGTCACTCCGCGGCCGGGCTTCAACGCGTTCCTCGCCGACACCGCGCACGACAACGGCGCGCTGCTGATCCTCGACGAGGTGCTCACGGGATTCCGCGTCGGCCCGGCGGGATGGTGGGGCGAATCGGCCTTCGCGGTCCGCGAGGAGGACGACGGATCCCAGCACCTCGTCTCGCCCACCTACCTGCCCGACCTCGTCACGTTCGGCAAGGTCATCGGCGGCGGCATGCCGTTGGCCGCCCTCGGCGGACGCAGCGAGATCATGGAGCGGCTCGCCCCGGTCGGTCCGGTCTATCAGGCGGGGACGCTGTCAGGCAATCCGGTCGCGGTGGCCGCCGGCCTGGCCACGCTGCGCTTGGCGGATGGAAATGTCTACGGTCGGCTGAACGATGTCGCCGAGGTGATCTCCGACGCCGTCGATGACGCCCTGACGGCAGCCGGCGTTCCGCATTTCATCTCCCGCGCCGGCAATCTGTTCAGCATCCAGTTCCGCGAGACGCCGGCGCTCGACTACGCCGCCGTCCAGGAACAGGATGCCTTCCGCTACGGTCCCTTCTTCCACGCCATGCTCGACGCAGGCGTTTCGCTGCCGCCGAGCGTCTTCGAGGCTTGGTTCGTCACGGCCGCCCACGACGAGGATGCCGTCTCGCGCGTTCTCGACGCACTGCCGGCGGCCGCGCGGGCAGCGGCATCCGTGTCGCCCGTCTAGATTTTGCTTGTTCACCGGGTCGTGCCGGGGCTAATGTGAGCCTGCCCTCAAGCACAGTGCCGATGCCACGACCGAGCGATGGGGTGCTCGAGGGCGGGGACGAGCACTCGAACGCTGCGTGGGGCGGCAGCACTGAGCGTCACACCCGAACCAGACTGGACGCCGTTGTCTCGCCATCGACTTCTCACCTTTGCCGCTCTGTCCACCATCGCCGTCATCGGCTGTTCGCTCGCGCTCGGCGCGGCACCGGCTAATGCGTCGGCGGCCGATGCTTGGAGCACGTCACCCGGGCAGCTCTTCATCGGCGACACCGTCGATGCCCAGATCGAGTTCGACATCCCCACCGATCCCGCCGGTGGGGATCTGCCGACGGCGATCTCGTTCGCCGCAGCGTCGGACAGCGATCCGTCGGGATCGGCGGTCGCGTTCGACATCGCGTCGACCACTCCGAACCTCTCGGGCTGCAGTGTCGTTGCCGGGAACTCAGGCGGGTCGTGCCAATGGACGGATGCTGCTCCAGGGGATGTAGGCGTGATCACCGTGCACGAGACCGGAGTCAACGGACCGATCGGCGTGCAGCACCTCACCTTCTCGCAGACGTTCGCAGACGGATCAAGCGGAGCCGCTGGGTTCCAGGACATGACTGTGCTCCCCAAGCCTGTGACGGCGAGTGTGTCGATGTCTTCTCACACGATCACGGTCGGCGGCACGATGACGGTGACCGCCACCTTCGCGATCCCGCCGGGAACACCCACCGACTACCTTCCGTCATTCGTGGGCCTCTACGCCCGGCAAGACCCTGACGCTGGTCTCGGCGCGTTGCGATTCACCATTCAGTCCTTCACCGGTGCGTCGTCGTGCCAGGTGGAGCCAACCGGACGCGGCGTGGGATGCACCCTGAATGACCCTGCTCCGGGCACAACGATCACCCTCATCGCCGTCGCGACCGCGACCACCGCACCGGCCGGAGACAACCCTTCTCCCAGCCCCTTGGGACCCCAGTACTTCTTCTTCAACTACGGCGGACCGAATCTCTTCGGCCAGAGCGAGAAGTTGGATCAGGTGGTCGAAGCTGTTGCAGCCTCCACAACGACACCGTCCGACCCGAGTACCCCGTCGAGCACCACCACGGCGACCGTGTCGGCGCAGTCCGATCCTCAGACATCCGACCCGGCGAGCCTGGCCGACACGGGTTCTGACTCCGTTCCCGTGCTCGTGTGGGCGAGCCTGCTCACGCTCGGCGGCGCGGCCGCACTCGTCATCACGTCCACCAGGAGGAGACGCGTGCGCCGTTGACTCGGGCCGACGACAAAGGGCCGCCCGCTCGCGCGGGCGACCCTTCGTCGTGGTGCTGTGGTGCGAAGTCCTACTTCGCGCCCGCCTTGGCCAGAGCCTCGAGGGTCGGGTTGTTGGCATACGCCTCTACCGCGTTGTCCTTGGTGATCAGGATCGGCGTCAGGGCCTTGTAGGGAACGGTGATCTTGCCGTTGCCCGCGTTGGTCTTGTCGTTGTAGTCGACACCGGAGGGCTTGGACTTGCCCTTCGAGAGGTCGGTGATCAGGCTGACTGCACCCTGCGCCTCTTCATCCGTGTTCTTGTAGATGGTCGAGTACTGCGTGCCGGCCATGATGAGCGGGATGGACGCGGTCTCGGAGTCCTGACCGGTGACGATCGGAACGGAAAGACCGGCCGACTGCACGGCCGTGATGATCGAGCGGCCGAGCGTGTCGTTCGGGGAGAGCACGCCGTCGAGCTTGGTGCCGTTGGAGTACGTCTTCGTGATGATGTTGGTCATACGAGTCTGCGAGTTCTTCGGGTCCCAGTTGTCCGTCTGCGTCTGCTGGAAGGATGTCTGTCCAGACGGAACCTTGAGCTCGCCCTTCTTGATCAGCGGGTTGAGCACGCTCATCGCACCGTTGTAGAACACCGTCGCATTCGCGTCGGTGTTGGCACCGGCGAAGATCTCGATGTTGTACGGGCCGGTGGACTTCTTGGCCTTCATGCCGTCCACCAGGGCCTGCGCCTGCAGCTGGCCGACCTTGTAGTTGTTGAACGCGACGTAGTAGTCGACGTTCTTCGTGTTCAGAATGTTGCGGTCCCACGCGATGACCGTGATGCCGGCCTTCTTGGCCTGAGCGACCTGCGTATTGAGCTGCGAGCCATCCTGCGCCGCGATCACGATGACCTTGTCACCCTTGGTGATCATCGACTGGATCTCGTTCTGCTGATCGACGACCGTGTTCGTGCCCGCTGCCGCGTACTGCACGTCGGCCTTGAAGCCGGCCTTCGAGAGCGCGTCCTGGAACGACGCCTTGGCGAGCACCCAGTTCTGCGAGGTCTTGGCGGGGAGGGAGACGCCGATGGTGTCACCCTTCTTCACGGTGGTGTCGGAGCTGCTGGTGTCGGCGCGCGACGAGCATCCCGTCAACGCCACACCGGCAAGTGCAACGGCGGTGAGGCCGATGAGCAATTTCTTGCGCATGGATCTTCCTTCTTGTTGTGGATTGCAGGGCGATCCGACAATGGATCGCGCCTTTTTATCGAAGCTGGCCCGGGTGGTGCGCCGGAACAGCAGGATCAGGACAGCCGAATCAGGACAGCGGGACCTTGTCGACCTTCTCGCCGGCAGGCTGCTCGGGGTTCTGAGGTTGAGTCTCGAGCGTCTCCTCCGTGACGGTCGACGTCTTTTTGCGGCTGAAGCCGCGCAGCAGCAGTCCGGTGATGGAGGGCCGGCCCTGGGTCTTGTTGTAGACGTCGAAGCCGACGGCGAGGAGCAGCACGAGACCGCGGATGACCGACACCCACGAGCTGTCGAGGCCGAGCAGCGAAAGTCCGTTGGCGAGGAACGCCATCACGAACGCACCGATGATCGATCCGGCGACGGTTCCGATGCCACCGAAGATCGCGGCGCCACCGACGAAGACCGCGGCGATGGCATCCAGTTCCCATCCGGTGCCGTCGAACGGACCGGATGCCTGCGCGTTGCCAACGAAGACCATGCCGGCCACCGCGGCGAGCACGGACATGTTCATCATCAGCAGGAAGTTCACTCGGCGCGACTTCACACCGGAGAGCACGGCGGCGCTCGCGTTGCCGCCGATCGCGTAGATGTGACGACCGAAGACCGTGCTGCTCGTGAGGAAGCTGTAGAGCAGGATCAGCACCCCGGCGATGATGCCGACGACCGGGAAGCTGGTGCCAATGCGGCCGGAGCCGAACAGCAGCGTCGCGTAGACGGTGATGCCGCACAGCACGATCAGCTTGACGACACTGACCCACACCGGCTGAATGGATGCGCCCATCGCGACGCGCTTGCGGCGGTCGCGGAGCTCCTTCCAGATCAGCGCGACGACAACGATGAGGCCCAGGATGAGCGTGGGATTGCTGTAGCCGAAGTCCGGTCCGAAGTCGGGCAGGAAGCCGTTGCCGATCCAGTTGTACGAGGCCGGCGTCGGTACGGAGGTCGAGTTTCCGACCACGAGGTTGAGGCCACGGAAGATCAGCTGGCCGGCCAGGGTGACGATGAACGCTGGCACGCGCACGAAGGCGACCCAGAAGCCCTGCCACGCGCCGACGGCAGCTCCGGTCACGAGGCCCAGCAGCATGGCCAGCCCGGCGGGCAGGTGCCAGATGGCCATCGACTGCGCGACGACGACGCCGACGAATGCGGCCACCGATCCCACCGACAGGTCGATGTGGCCGGCGATGATGAGCATGACCATGCCGATCGCGAGGATCAGGATGTAGCTGTACTGCTGCACCATGTTGATCACGTTCGTGGGATCGAGGGTGTACCCGCCGGTCAAGATCTCGAACACGACGATGATCACGACGAGCGCGATGATCATGCTGTACTGGCTGATGCCACGGCCCCCCGTGAGGGTGCGCATGGAGTTGGAGAACTTGCTCATTCCGCGGGTCCGGTCTTTCGTGTGGAGGTCATGCTGACCATGAGGGATTCGGGGTTGGCCTCGTCGGCGGACAGCACGTTGGTGATCTGCCCCTCGAAGATCGTGTAGATGCGATCCGACATGCCGAGCAGTTCGGGCAGCTCGGAGGAGATCAGCACGATGCCCTTACCCTGGGCGGCCAGCTGGTTGATGATGTTGTAGATCTCGAACTTGGCGCCGACGTCGATGCCTCTGGTGGGTTCGTCGAGGATCAGGATGTCCGGGTCGGTGAACATCCATTTGGCCAGCACGACCTTCTGCTGGTTTCCGCCGGAGAGCTTGCCGACGCTCTCGTCCACCGTGTTCGCCTTGGTGCGAAGCAGTTTGCGGTACTGCTCGGCGACCTCGTACTCCTTGAGATCGTCGACGACGCCGCCCTTCGAGATCTTGTCGAGCCTGGCCGAGACCGTGGCGCGCTTGATCGAGTCGAGAAGATTCAGGCCGAGCGTCTTGCGGTCCTCGCTCACATAGCCGAGGCCGTGGTGGATCGCGTCGTGCACGTTGGCGAGCTTGATCTCCTCGCCATCCTTGACGATCTCGCCGCTCAGGTAGGTGCCGTAGCTGCGGCCGAACACGCTCATCGCGAGCTCGGTGCGCCCCGCGCCCATCAGGCCGGCGAACCCGACGATCTCTCCGCGCCGCACGAAGAAGTCCTCGTTCTTGCAGACGAGACGATCGGGATCGACGGGGTGCTGAACGGTCCAGTTCCGCACCTCGAAGAACTTCTCGCCGATGTTCGGCGTGCGCTCTGGAAAGCGGCTCTCGAGCGAACGGCCGACCATGCCGCGGATGATGCGGTCCTCGTCGACCCCGCCGGCCGAGACATCCAGCGTCTCGACGGTCTTGCCATCGCGGATGATCGTGATCGAGTCGGCGATGCGCTCGATTTCGTTGAGCTTGTGGCTGATCATGATCGACGTCATGCCGGAGTCCCGGAATTCGCCGATCAGGTCGAGCAGGTGCTGCGACTCCGCCTCGTTGAGCGCGGCGGTCGGCTCGTCGAGGATGAGCAGCTTGACGTCTTTGTGCAGGGCCTTCGCGATCTCCACGAGCTGCTGTTTGCCGACGCCGAGGGTCTTGATCTTGGTGTCGGGGTCCTCGTCGAGTCCGACCAGATGCAGCAGTTCCCGCGCGCGCTTCTGCGCGCCGACCCAGTTGATCACGCCGAACCTGCCCGGCTCGTTGCCGAGGAACAGGTTCTCGGTGATCGACAGCTCGGGAATGAGCGCGAGCTCCTGGTGGATGATCGCGATGCCCGCGTTCTCGCTCTGCTTGATGTCGGCGAAGCGAACCTCTTCGCCCTCGTAGACGATGTCGCCCTCGTAGGTTCCGAACGGGTACACGCCGGACAAGACCTTCATCAGGGTCGACTTGCCCGCGCCGTTCTCGCCGCAGATCGCGTGGACCTCGCCGCGTCGAACCGTCATCGAAACGTCAGAGAGTGCGACGACACCGGGGAAGCGCTTCGTGATGCCGCGCATTTCCAGAATGGGGGCGTTCGCCACGGATGATCCTCTCGCTTGCGGGGCGAGGCATCCGTTGCAAGCCGGGCAAGAAGCCCTGGTCAAGGTGCGTGACGACGCCATCGTCCCGTGGTGCTGCGGTCATCGAGGGACCGCTCTTCGCTGTCTCGGGTGCGACAGCGGAAGAAACGCTAACACATTGCGTTCATCTTCTGAACACAAACCACGCTTGAGCAGGCACGCGCGGCGAAGCATCCTGAACTCAAGGATGCCCGAGCCCAGTGATTTACTGGTCTAGGCCCGTCCGTGGCTCGTTCTGGACCGTCTGGAAAGTGAATCGGCTATGACAGCGAGCAGCAGAACGGCGCCCGTGATCATGTAGCGAACGGATGCGTCGAGGTTGAGCAGCGTGAGCCCGCTCGAGATCGCCGAGATCACCAGGACGCCGAGCACGGCGGACCAGGCGTTTCCACGTCCGCCGAAGAGGCTCGTGCCACCGATGATCGCGGCGGCGATTGCGTTGAGATTCGTGTCTGCCGTGCCGGTCAGCGTCGTCGCCGATCCCAGTCGTGCCGCGGAAAGCACGCCTCCGAGCGCCGCGAACGCCGAGCAGATCACGAAGGCCGTCACGAGCGTGCGAGTGACGCGGATGCCCGCCCGCCGCGCCGCCTCGACGTTGCCGCCGACCGCGTAGATGGACCGCCCCCACCGAGTGCGTCGAAGCAGGTACGACATGACCACGACGAGCAGCACGAACAGCACGGGCATCACGGCTGTGCCGCGATCGAGCGACAGATACCAAACCGCGATGCTGAGCAGCACGAGCAGCGAAGCTGCCTTCACAATCGTGATCGAAATGTGAGAAAGCGGAAGGTCCGCCCTGGCACGTCGGCGCCGCTTCGCGAGCCCCTCGACGAGCATGCCGATGGCGGCGATCCCGACGATCAGGTAGGCGGCCCACGGCGGCAGGAACCAGGTGTTGGCGAACTGCACGAGTGGGTTGGAGAACGGGATGTTGATCGAGCCGGTCGGCCCGAGCAGGGCTAGTTGCAAGCCGAGGAATCCCAGCAGACCGGCGAGCGTGATCAGAAAGCTCGGCACACCGAAACGGCTGAGCAGAAAGCCGTAGAACGCGCCGATCAAGGCACCGGCGGCGATCGCGGCGGCGATGCCGACGAGCATCGGCCACTGCAGTCGCATGGCGCACACCCCGACGATCGCACTCGCAAGGCCACTCACCGAGCCGACCGACAGGTCGATCTGCGCGGCGAGCAGCACCACGACCGTGCCGATGGCGATCACGCCGAGCGGTGCAGCCTGAAGCGTGAGGTTCACCAGGTTTCCCGGTGCGAGGAACCGTGGATTCAGTGCCTGGAACAGCACAGCGATGATGACGAGGCCGACCACGACGGGCAGTGATCCGAGATCACCACCGCGCAGCTTCGAGGTGAAACCGGCGACGGCGTCGCCGATGGTGCCCGTGTCGTCGGACGCGCTCACCTGGTACCACCGCCGTCCGGGGTGTGGTCGCCGAGGTTCGTGGCTCCCGTGATCGACGCGATGATGTCTTCGTAGCTCATCTCGGGGGCGCGGAAGCGGCCGTTCACACGCCCGAGGCGCAGCACGATCACCCGATCGGCGACGGCCTGCACGTCGGCCATGTTGTGGCTGATGAGCACCACGCACAAGCCGCGATCGCGCAGCAGCTCGATGAGGTTGAGCACCTCGGCGGTCTGTGCGATGCCGAGCGCCGCTGTCGGTTCGTCGAGAATCACCACGCTCGGCTCGCCGACCAGCGATCTCGCGATCGCCACGGTCTGCCGCTGTCCGCCGGAGAGCGTCGCGACCGCGACCCTGACCGAGGGGACTCGCGCGCCCAGCTGCCTGAGCAGCTCCCACGATCGCTGCTCCATCGCCTCCTCGTCGAGAGGGCCGTGCCCGAGCTCGCGCCCGAGGAACAGGTTCGCGACCACGTCGAGGTTGTCGCAGAGCGCGAGATCTTGGAACACGGTGGCGATGCCGAGGTCTTGCGAGGCCGCGGGGGACGGGATCGAGACATCCTCGCCATCGAAGGCGATCGTGCCCGAGTCCTGCGGATGCACTCCGGCGAGAATTTTCACCAAAGTCGACTTGCCTGCACCGTTGTCCCCGACGAGGGCGACCACCTCGCCCCGGTACAGGTCGAGGTCCACGCTGCGCAGAGCCTGGATGTGCCCGAACGACTTGCTGACGCCGCGCATGCTGATCACGGGGTCGAGCAACTCGTCCCTCGGCGGGCTCACGTCGTAGGCGGTCATGTGATGCCGTGCTCCTTGCAGTAGACCGCGTACGCGGGAGTGCAGATCTGCGCGACGGTGTGGAAGCCGCTGTCGATGACGGCCTTCTTCACGTTGTCGATTGTGACGGTGACGGGCGTGAGGGTGGTAGTCGGCACGTCGTGATCGCCGACCTTCGTCGTGCTGGTGCCCTTGGGATGCCCGCCCCGCACGAGTGTGAGCGCGGCGTCGGCCGCCAGTTGAGCCTGCTTGCGGATCGGCTTGTAGACGGTCATGTACTGGGTGCCGGCGAGGATGCGCTGCACTGCGGCCACCTCGGCGTCCTGCCCGGTGGTCGGCGGAACGGGATTCATACCGGCGGCCTGAAGCGCCGCGATCGCGCCCTGCGCGAGGCCGTCGTTCGCGGCGTAGACACCGGCGATGCGGTTGCCGAACTGCGTGATCTGGCCGGCCACCCAGGTCTGCGCTTCGGAGCCGGCCCAATCCGGCGTGTCGTACTCGGCGAGCACGGTGAAGCCGGAGTGATCGAGCACCTCGTGCGCCGCCTTCTTGTAGAGGATCGCGTTGTTGTCGGTGGGCGAGCCGTTGACCATCAGGATGCCCGAGCCGGCCGGCTTGCCCAGCTGGTGCAGTCGATCCACCAGCGCCTGTGCTTGCAGCTCGCCGACCTTGTGGTTGTCCGCCGACACGAAGTACGCCAGGTCGGGGCTGTCGATGATGCGGTCGTAGGCGATCACCGGCACGCCTTTGGCGGCAGCCTCGTTGACGATGGATGCCGCGGCCTCGCCATCGACGGCATCAAGCACGAGGACCGCGACGCCCTGGGCGAGCATGGACTCCGCCTGCGTCTGCTGCCTGGCGGCATCCGCCGACGCGTTCTGGTAGGCGACTGTGCAGCCAGGGCAGCGCTGCGCGATACGGGCCTCGAACGACGGCCTGTCGGCCGACTCGTACCTGGTGTTGGTGGAGTCGGGCAGCAGCAGGCCGATGGTGGCGTGTGCAGGATCCACCGTCGCGTGCGATGAGTCCCCGGGTGCGACGGCATTGGTGCAGCCGGCGACGGCGAGAAGACAGGCGACGGCGGCGAGCACGGAACCCGCGCGGAGCAGCCTCATTCCCGGATTTCCTCCGCTGCGATCTGTGATGTTGCGATCTGTGATGTTGCGATCTGTGTCGTCGGAATCTGTGTCGTTGAAATCTGCGTCTCATCGGCGTTGAGGGAGACCCGGTCGACGGCCATCGCCATGGCGCCCATGGCCGAGGCGTTCTGTCCGAGCTGGCTCTGCACGATCTCGGGGGCGAACCTGGCGCCCGCCAGCACGGCGCGCTCGACCTCGCGGCGCATCGGACCGAGGAGCAGTTCGCCGGCGCGGCCGAGCTCTCCGCCGATGACGAGTCGCTCGGGGTCGAGCAGGTTGCACAGGTTCGCGGTGGCCACGCCGATCGCGGTGCCGGCGTCGGCGATCGCGCGGATGGCATCCGAGTCGCCGGCCATGGCGCGAACGATCACGTCCTGGAGCTTGAGCCCGCGGTTGCCCGTCTGCAGCTTCTGGATCAGGGCGTTGCCGCCGGCGATCGCCTGCACGCATCCGCGGTTGCCGCACTCGCACGGTGGGCCGTCCTCCTGGATGACCGTGTGCCCGAGCTCGCCGGCCATGCCGCCATGCCCCGAGTAGACGCGGCCGCCGAGCACGAGGCCGGCCCCGATCCTGTCGCCCACGTCGACGTACACCACGTCGTTCTTGCCGCGGGCGGCGCCCATCCGCAACTCGCCGAGGGCGGCGGCGTTGGCATCCGTGTCGACGAAGACCGGACGCTTGAGCGAGCGCTGCAGCACGTCGGCGACTTCGACGCCGTCCCAACCGCGCAGGATGCCGCGCCTCGCGACCGTACCGGTGCGCTGGTCGACCGGTGCGGGAAGCGCGACTCCGACCGCGAGCAGATCGAGCATGCCCGCTCCGGCTGTCTCGAGCATGTCGGCGAGCAGCAGAGTGAGGCGATCGAGCTCGCTGTCGGCCCTGTGGTCTTTGGCGAGCGGCATGTGCGTCTCGGCGACCACGGTGTAGCTGGCGTCGGAGACGGCGATGCGCAGGTGCCTGGTGGAGTAGTGCACGCCGGCAACGAGCCCGAGCGCGTGGGCGAGAGTGACGTTCTGGGCGCGTCTGCCGCTTCGAGTGCCGGGAGCCGTCGTGAGAACGCCGGCTCCGGAGAGTTCCTTGACGATGTTGGACACCGTCGCGGGCGAGAGACCGGTGAGCCCCGCGAGTTCGATCTGGCTCAGCCCGCCGTACTTCTTGACGGCATCAACGATGCGGCCGCGATTGGCTTCACGAAGTGAAGTCTGCGACCCCGGCGTCCGACGGTGGGCTTCCACGGGACCACGATACGGTATCGCGGCTATCAGGCTGCAGATATTCCTCCCCGCCGGTCGAGTAGCGCGCGGCGCAGCCGCGTCCCCGCCGGTCGAGTAGCGCGCGGCGCAGCCGCACGAGTA
>DASZMW010000297.1:0-17956 GCA_035551735.1 Humibacter sp.
GATTGCGGGACCGCCGCCCGAACGAAAGCACGATCACGATGATCAGTCCGGCGCCGGCGGCCACGGTGATCGCGAAGGCGATCCAGTAGGCGACGGGAAAGAGGTCGGGCCGGATCGCGCTCGTGATCACGACGAGGATGAGCACGAGGAGATAGGGGCCCGGTTCCCACCGCCACAGCGGCCTACGGAGGGTTCGGGTCATGGCTGCCACGTTATCGGGAACCGGCTGAACGACCGCTCCCCAAGCTTTTCTGCGCGCCGAATCGAGAGCAACCGAATGACTCGTCGGTGTCAGGCCCGAGACTCGCTCTGCTGCGCACGCTGCACCACGGCCCGCGCCTGGGCGATGATCGGCTCATCGACCATGCGCCCGTCGAGACGGAACGCACCAGGGGCCCCGTCGGCCGCCTCGATCACCCGTCGGGCCAGCGCGACCTCCTGCTCGTCCGGTCGATACGCCCCGCGCACGATCTCCACCTGTCGCGGATGCAGGCACGCGGTGGCTACGAAGCCGGAGGCCACGGCATCCGCCGCCTCCGCAGCGAGCCCTTCGAGGTCCTCGAGGTCGACGTGCACGGCGTCGATCGCGTCGATTCCGCGCGCGCCGGCAGCGAGCAGCACTGCGGAGCGCGCGTGGCGGGCGATGTCACGATATGCGCCGGACGACGTGCGACTGGATACCCCACCGAGAGAGACGATCAGGTCCTCCGCACCCCACATCAGAGCAACGGTCGAGGGATGAGCGGCGATCGCCGCCGCCTCCAGCACACCCTTCGCCGTCTCGCAGAGAGCGACGACGCGTACACCGTCAACGGCCTCCGCGACCTCGGCGACCTCGGCGGACGACTCCGCCTTGGCGAGCATCACCGTACGGAACGGCGTTGCTCGCACGGCTGCGACGTCGTGCGCATGGTCAGGCGACGACACCGGGTTCACGCGCACGATCACTTTCCCGAGGTCGGCGTCGGTGTCCTGCCCGAACGCGACGAGCGCCGCCCGCGCCGTCGGCCGGTCGGCGGGAGCGACACCGTCTTCGAGGTCGAGGATGACGGCATCCGCGCGCTCGAGCGCCTTGCGGTAGCGATCGGGGCGATCGGCCGGGCAGAAAAGCAGCGCGGGTCCGAGGCCCAGCCGTTGCCTGTTCATCCCCGCCCGCCAAGACCGGTGTCGGTATGGGCGTCGGAGAACCACATCAGAACCGCCCGTTGCGCCGTCGCGACGATCTCGCCGTCTTGGTTGCGGCCGGTGTGCTCGAAGGTCACGATGCCCTGACCATGCCTCGACGCCGAAGGACGCTTCGCGGCCACAAGAGTCTCGCTGTACAGCGTGTCGCCGTGGAAGAGCGGGTGCGGGAACTCCACGCTGCTCAGGCCGAGGTTGGCCACGATCGTGCCCTGGGTGAGCTGGCCGACGGATGCCCCGACGAGAGTCGACAGCGTGAACATCGAGTTCACGAGGCGCTGACCGAACGGCTGCGTCGCCGCCCACGCTGCGTCGAGATGCAGGCCCTGATTGTTCATCGTCAGGGTCGTGAAGAGCACGTTGTCGGCCTCGGTCACCGTGCGCCCTGGACGATGCAGGTAGCGTGTACCCACCTCGAGCTCGTCGTAGTACAGGCCGCGCTGCACGATGTCGCGCACGGGCATCCGCTCGTCTTCCGCCACCGATCTCACCCCTCTCACTCGGTCTAACAGTCATTGCTCGAGGCCGAGGGAGCGGGCGATGAGCATCAGCTGGACCTCCGTCGTGCCCTCCCCCACCTCGAGGATCTTCGAGTCGCGATAGTGCCTGGCGACGGCATTCTGGTTCAGATATCCGTAGCCGCCCATGATCTGGGATGCGTCGTGCGCGTTGGCGACCGCGGCTTCGGATCCGACGAGCTTGGCGATCGAGGCCTCCGTCTTGAACGGCATGCCGGCCGCCATCTTGAACGCTGCGTCGTAGTACGCAAGACGTGCCGTGTGGGCTCTGGCCTGCATGCGGGCGAGCGTGAAGGCGATGTGCTGGTTGTCGGCGATCGCATGCCCGAACACCACGCGGGACTTGGCGTAGTCGACCGCCTGTTCGAGGCATCCCTGCGCGGCACCGGTGCACAGGGCGGCGAACGCGACGCGTCCCTCGTCGAGCACCCGGAGGAAGTTCGCGTACCCGCGACCCCGCTCGCCGAGCATGTTCTCCTTGGGCACGCGCACGCCGCGGAACACGAGCGGATGCGTGTCGGAGGTGTGCCACCCGACCTTGTCGTAACCGGGAAGCACGGTGAATCCCGGCGTCCCGGTCGGCACGATGAAGCAGGTCAGTTCCTTGCCGAGCGAGCCGTCGGCGCGCCGCACCTCGCCGGTGACCGCCGTGACGATGACCAGCGACGTGATCGGGGTGCCGGAGTTGGTGATGAACTGCTTCGTCCCGTCGATCACCCAGTCATCGCCGTCTTCGCGGGCGGTCGTCTCGGTACCGCCCGCGTCGGATCCGGCGTCGGCTTCGGTCAGACCGAACCCGGCGAGCGCACGCCCGGCGAGCAGGTCGGGTAGCCAACGCGCCTTCTGCTCGCCTGTGCCGTGCCGGAACAGCGGCATCACGCCGAGCCCGATGCCGGCCTCCAGGGTGACCGCGATCGACTGGTCGACCCTTGCCAGCTCCTCCACGGCAAGGCACAGGGAGAGGTAGTCGCGATCGCCTCCCCCGTACTCGGCGGAGAACGGCAGCCCGAACAGGCCGAGCTGCCCCATCTGCGCGATGATCGACATCGGCAGCGTGCGCTGGGTGTCGTAGTGGTACGCCTGCGGTGCGACAACGTGGTCGGCGAACTCGCGAACCGTCCTGCGCAGCGCGCGGTGCTCGTCCGTGAGTCGCGGGTCGTCGCCGAGTGCATTGCGTACGGCGTGAGGTGCGGCCGTCTCGATCATCGTGATCCTTCCGTCGTGGGGATGGTTTCTGTCGTCCCGTCCGTCGTGGGGGCGGGAAGTCGTTCGTCGTGGAGCGGTTCGACGATGGCGACGACCTGGTCGGTGCCGACCTTGTCGCCGGGTTCGAGATTCAGGTGCAGGATGCCGCGGTGCGGTGCCGTCAAACGGTGCTCCATCTTCATCGCCTCGATGACGAGCACTCCGGCGCCGGGTTCGACCAGCTCGCCGTCCGAGGCCTCCACCGCGACGACCGTGCCCGGCATGGGCGTCACCAGGTTGGGGCTGCTCGCCTCGTCGGATGCCCGTGCCGCTGCACCACGGGCGCCCGCCGCTCGCGCGAGCGGCAGCATCCGCAGCGCCCACGTCTCACCGGCGGTGAAGAGCCACACCCGGTCACCAGCTCTGGCCACTCGGAAGGCGTGCGTCGCGCCGTCGAGCTCGACGAGCATCCGGTCGGTGGATCGGTCCAGCACGCGCGCTGCGATCGGCGATCCGTCCCGGACGCGCACGGTCGCGTGTTCCGGGCCGCCGAGCACGCTCACCTCGACGGCATCCGCTCTTGCATCCGCGGCGATGCGGTAGCGCGCGGCGGCCGGGGTGGACATCCGCCAGCCGGTGGGGCGCGACCAAGGGGCATCCGTACCTGTGCGCCATGCGTCGTCGTGAACGAGCAGTGCTGCCGTAGCGAGCGCCGCGTCGGGCACTTCGATCGACGCAGAGCCTCGGTCGATGAACCGCGCGATCAGCCCGGTGTCGAGTCGGCCGGCACGCACGTCGGCGTCGTCGACGAGCGCGGCGAGGAACGCCACGTTGCTCGAGACGCCCAGCACCGCGGTGTCCCGCAACCCCGCGGAGAGCCGCTTCAGTGCGCCCTCGCGATCGGGTGCCCACGCGATCACCTTGGCCAGCATCGGATCGTAGGCGTCGGTGATCTCGAGTCCCTCGACGAGAGCACTGTCGACTCTGATGCCGTCGCCCTGCGGCTCGTGCAGCGCGAGCACGCTTCCGGTCGCCGGCAGGAATCCTCGCGACACGTCCTCTGCGTACACGCGCGCCTCGACGGCGTGACCGGTCAGCGTGACATCGTCCTGTGCGAATGGGAGGGGCTCCCCCGCTGCCACCAGCACCTGCTGCTCGACGAGATCGACTCCACGCACCCCGCGGACGGTGCCGACGAGCTCGGTCACCGGATGCTCGACCTGCAGACGCGTGTTCATCTCCATGAAGAAGAAGGTGTCGGGGTCGTCGTCAGAGACCAGGAACTCGACAGTTCCCGCCCCCACGTATCCCACGCTTCGTGCGGCCTCGCACGCCGCTGTGCCGAGGCGGGCGCGAAGGGCGGCGTCGACGAGAGGGGAAGGCGCCTCCTCGATGACCTTCTGGTGTCTGCGCTGCAGCGAGCATTCGCGCTCGCCGAGGTGCAGGACGGCACCGTGCGTGTCCGCCAGCACCTGCACTTCGATGTGCCGGGGAGCCGTCACGAGGCGCTCGACGAACAGCGCGTCGTCGCCGAATGCGGCGAGCGCCACTCGCCTGGCCGTCCGCAACGCAGCCGGGAGTTCGACGGCCTCGTACACCTCGATCATGCCCATGCCGCCGCCGCCCGCCGAGGGCTTGACGAGAACCGGCAGGCCGAGTCGTTCGGCGGAGCGAGCAAGGCTCTCATCGTCGAGAGTGCGATCGTCGACGCCGGGTGTGACGGGCACTCCGCTCTGCGACACCAATCGCTTGGCGCGCACCTTGTCGCCCATGGTCTCGATCGCCGACGCCGGTGGCCCGATGAACACGATGCCGGCCCTCTCGCAGGCGCGCGCGAAGTCGGCGTTCTCGGAGAGGAAGCCGTATCCGGGATGCACCGCCTGGGCGCCCGTGCTGCGGGCGGCATCGAGGACAGCGTCGATGTCGAGGTAGCTGCGCGCGGCCTCTGCCGGACCGATGCGGCAGGCGACGTCGGCCTCGCGCACGTGCGGGGCGTTGGCATCCGCGTCGCTGTACACGGCGACCGAGCGGATGCCCATGACCCGCAGCGTGCGAATCACGCGCCTGGCGATCTCGCCGCGGTTGGCGACGAGCACGGTGTCGAAGGGGGGTCTGGCGGTCACGGCGCTCACATCCTGAAGACGCCGAAGCGGGGCTCGCCCGCCGGCGGAAGCGGGGATCGGGAGACCACGTCGAGCGCGAGCCCGAGCACGGTGCGGGTCTCGGCGGGGTCGATGACTCCGTCGTCCCAGAGCCGCGCCGTCGAGTAGTAGGGGCTCCCCTGCTCGTCGTAGCGCTGCCTGATCGGCTCGGCGAACGCCTCCTCGTCGTCGGCGCTCCATGTCTCGCCGCGCTTTTCGAGCGCATCGCGTCTGATGGTGGAAAGGACGGACGCAGCCTGCCTGCCGCCCATCACGGAGACGCGGGCGCCCGGCCACATCCAGAGGAAGCGCGGCGAGTACGCGCGTCCGCACATCGAGTAGTTTCCGGCGCCGAACGAGCCCCCGATCACGACAGTGAGCTTCGGCACCCTCGTAGTGGAGACTGCGGTGACCATCTTCGCGCCGTGCTTTGCGATGCCGCCGGCCTCGGCATCCCTTCCCACCATGAAACCCGAGATGTTCTGCAGGAAGATCAGCGGAATGCCCCTGGCGTCGCACAGCTCGATGAAATGGGCGCCTTTGAGCGCCGACTCGCTGAACAGCACGCCGTTGTTCGCGACGATGCCGACCGGATGCCCGTGCAGCCTGGCGAAGCCCGTCACGAGCGTCGTGCCGTACTCGCGCTTGAACTCCGTGAACGTGTCGGCGTCGACGAGCCGGTCGATCACCTCGTGCACGTCGTACGCGGTCTGCAGGTCGACGGGAACCACGTCGAGCACGGATGCCGCATCCTTCGCTGGCGCGCGGCTCTGCTTCACCTTCCACGCGGGTTCGAGCGGCGCTGGGAGTGTCGCCACGATCTCGCGCACCATTCGCAGGGCGTCTTCGTCGTCGTCCGCGAGGTGGTCTGTCACACCGGACACTCGTGAGTGCACGTCGCCGCCGCCGAGATCCTCGGCACTGACCTCTTCGCCGATGGCGGCCTTCACGAGCGGCGGTCCGCCGAGAAAGATCGTGCCCTGGCCGCGCACGATCACGTTCTCATCGCTCATCGCAGGTACGTAAGCACCACCGGCCGTGCAGGACCCGAGCACGGCCGCGAGCTGCGGCACACCAGCGGCAGACAGCTGCGCCTGGTTGAAGAAGATGCGGCCGAAATGGTCGCGATCGGGGAAGACCTCGTCCTGCATCGGCAGGTAGGCACCGCCCGAGTCGACCAAGTAGATGCAGGGCAGACGGTTCTCGAGAGCGATCTCCTGCGCTCGCAGGTGCTTCTTGACCGTCATCGGAAAGTAGGTGCCGCCCTTGACCGTCGCGTCGTTGCACACGACCATCACCTGCCGACCGTGCACGAGGCCGATGCCCGCGATCATGCCGGCTGCAGGGCTCTCGTCGTCGTACAGTCCGGATGCCGCCAGCGGCGCCACCTCGAGGAACGGGCTGCCGATGTCGAGCAGCCTTTCCACCCGCTCGCGCGGCAGCAGCTTGCCGCGGTCGGTGTGTCGCGCTCGCGACGAGGCCGGGCCGCCCTCCGCCGCGGCGGCGAGCCTGGCGTGCAGGTCTGCGACGAGGTCGCGCTGCGTCTGGATGGATGACGGCGCGATGCCGGCATCGTTCAGTGCCTGGCTCGTGGCCGCCTCCTCGCGTGCGTTCGGACGTGCGCTCGACGTGCGTGCGGGCATCCGGTTAGCGCGAAGCTCCGGCCTGTGCGGCCGGAGCCCGTGCGCTTCGGTTAGCGATTCCTAACCGAAAACAATGTTAGCGATCATTAACCGAAGTGTCTAGAGTCGAGGGATGACCCAGGCGATTCAATCGCGGGACGACCGGCCGATTCAGACCCAGCGCAGCCGCGCCAAGGCGGACCGGCGCGAGGCTCTGCTGGCTGCCGCCGCCCGACTTTTCGCCGAGCGCGGCTTCGCCGGCGTGTCCATCGAGGATCTCGGTGCAGCGGCAGGAGTGAGCGGCCCAGCGGTCTACCGGCACTTCAGCGGAAAACAGGCAGTCCTCGCCGCGCTGCTCATCGGCGTGAGCAAAGGACTCCTCACCGGCGGGCGGGAGTGCGTCGCCGACGCCGCGACACCGCGGGCGGCGCTGGGGTCGCTGATCGACTTTCACGTCGACTTCGCGCTCAGCGAGCCGGACGTGATCCGCGCACAGGACCGCGACCTCGACAGCCTCTCCGCCGCGGATGCCGCCAGGGTTCGCGAGCTGCAGCGCACCTACGTCGAGCTGTGGGTCGACGTGCTCGCCGCACTGCGTGACGAGGACCGCCGCTCGCTGCGGGTTCGCGCCCACGCCGTGTTCGGCTTGATCAACTCCACGCCACATTCCAGCCGCACGCACACCTCGAGTCGCCCTCCGCGGGCGACCGTCGACCGCATCCTGCACGAGATGGCGCTGGCGGCCCTGCTGCCGCCCTCGACGGTCGAGTAACGCCCGTCCCGCTGGTCGAGTAGCGCGCCGCAGGCACGCGTATCGAGACCCGTCGCGCTGGAGGGTCTCGATACGCGTCCGCTTCGCGGGCGCTACTCGACCAGCGAAGGGGAGCGAGGGCGAGGGACGTCAGGTCAGGGCCAGCGCGGAGGCTGGGTCGGCGAGGATTCGCGCGATATCACGCAGCAGGCGAGAGCCCTGCTCGCCGTCGATCACACGATGGTCGAACGTGAGGCTGAGCGTCATCACGTGACGCAGCCGCACCGCGTTCTTGTGTTCCCATGGGCGCCGATTCACGGCGCCGAGCGCGAGGATCGCGGTCTCCCCCGGGTTCAGCAGCGGGGTGCCCGCGTCCACTCCGAAGACGCCGACGTTGGTGATCGTGACGGTTCCTCCCGTGAGCTCGGTGGGTGTGGATCGACCGGCCCGTGCGTTCTCGACGAGCGACCGGATGGCGTCCGCGAGGTCGGACATCCGCATGCCGTCTGCGTCACGGACGTTCGGCACGACGAGCCCGCGGTCCGTCGCGACTGCGATCCCCAGGTTCACACCGGGCGGCGTGACGATCTCGTCGGTCGCATCGTCCCACCTGGCATTCGCGTCGGGAGTCGCGGCGAGAGCGATGCACAGTGCCTTTGCCGCCAGTGTGAGCACGGTGACGCGTCGGCCGCGGAACTCCGGCGCGGCCGCCAGGCGTTCGAGCAGACGGATGCCGCGGGTCACGTCGACCGTCAGGAACTCCGTCACCTGCGGAACGGCGGCGCTGCGCACCATCGCCTCGGCCGTGCGGCGTCGCACCCCGGTCGCGGCCGCCCGCGTCTCGCCTGCATCGCTCGAAACACCCTCCTCGCGGATGGTGCGGTCACGAACGATCGGTTCGGACATGCGCCCGGATCGCGGCCTGCGATGTGGACGCTGCGCGCTCTGCTCCTTCGGCCCTCGGCCGACCAGCACCTCGTGACGCTCCTCCTTCACCGGCGTGGCGACCACAGCATCCACCGCGGCGACGACGGCCTCAGCGGCCTCAGCTGACACACCGGCGACCTCTGCGGCGTGAGTCCCGGCGACGACCGGCTCGAGTACGCGAGCGTGCTCTTCGGCGCCGACAGCGGCATCCGCCGGTTCCACATCGTCACCGACGGAATCGTCGACCTCGTCGTCTGCTCCGTCTTCGACCTCGAACGAGACGAGTGGCGCGCCGACATCGAGCGTCTGACCGGGCTCGGCGTGCAGGGCGCGCACGGTTCCCTCGAACGGTGACGGCACCTCGACGAGCGCTTTAGCCGTCTCGACCTCCGCGATGATCTGGTTCAGCTCGACTCGGTCGCCGACCGACACCTTCCAGGCGACGATCTCCGACTCGGTGAGGCCCTCGCCGAGGTCGGGCAGCGGAAACTCCCTGACGCTCATACCCGCACCCCCATCACGCGGTCGACCCCGTCGAGCATGCGGTCGAGGTCGGGAAGGTAGTGGTCTTCGAGTTCGGACGGCGGATACGGGATGTCGTGACCCGTCACGCGCAACGGCGGTGCGGTCAGCCGGTCGAAGCAGCGCTCTGTGACCATCGCCGCGATCTCCGCCCCGAGCCCGCCGAACCGTGCGGCCTCGTGCGCGATCACGATCCGGCCGGTCTTCTGCACGGAGTCCACGATCGCCTCCTCGTCGAGCGGCGCAAGCGAGCGCAGGTCGATCACCTCGATCGATACCCCGTCGTCTTCCGCCGCGAGGGAGGCGTCGACGGCCGTCTGCACCAGCGGTCCGTACGTGACCAGTGTTACGTCGGTGCCTGGCACGACGACCCGCGCACGGTCGAGCGACGTAACGGCCGAGACATCCGTCACGACTTCGCCCTTCGACCAGTAGCGGCGCTTCGGCTCGAAGAAGACGACCGGGTCGTCGCATTCGACTGCCTGCCTGATCATCGAGTACGCATCTTGAGGGCTCGAGCACGCCACAACGCGGAGGCCAGGCGTGTGTGCGAAGTACGCCTCAGGAGACTCAGAGTGATGCTCGACGGAGCCGATGCCACCGCCGAACGGAACGCGGATCGTGATCGGCATCTTCACGACGCCCTGCGTTCGATAGCGCATCTTCGCCACCTGTGTGACCACCTGGTCGAACCCCGGGAAGACGAACCCGTCGAACTGCAGCTCGCAGACCGGCCGGAAGCCGCGGTACGCGAGCCCGACGGCTGTGCCGATGATGCCGGCCTCCGCCAAAGGAGTGTCGACGACGCGGTCGATGCCGAATCGCTCCTGGAGGCCGTCGGTGACGCGGAAGACTCCGCCCAACTTTCCGATGTCCTCACCGAGCAGTACCACCCGGTCGTCCGCCTCCAGGGCGTCGGCGAGGCCGGCGGTGATCGCCTTGGCGAGCGTCAGTTCGGTCATCGGGTCGCCTCCCCGTTCGCGCCGTCGACGTCGTCGAACGACGCGAGATAGGCGGCGTACTCATCGCGCTGCCGCCGCAGCGAAGGCGGGGTATCGGCGTAGACCTCGTCGAAGATGGAGAGGGGCTCGTGCGGGCGAAGGGACAGACATCCGTCTCGCAGTTCCTTCGCCACCGCGTCGGCCTTCGCCGAGACGGATGCCTGACGCTCGTCGGTCAGCGCTCCCTCTGCCATGAGCAGCCGGCGCGTGCGCTCGAGCGGATCGAGCTCCCGCCAGCGCTGCTCCTCGGCCTTGTCTCGATAGCGCGTCGGGTCGTCGGACGTTGTGTGCGGTCCCATGCGATACGTGACGGCCTCGATGAACATCGGTCCGTCGCCTGTGCGCGCATGGTCGAGCGCCATGCGCGTGGCTGCGAGCACCGCGAGCACGTCGTTGCCGTCGACGCGCAGGCTCGGGATGCCGAAGCCCGGCGATCTATCGGCGATGGGCCTCTGCGCCTGGAGTCCGACGGGCTCCGAGATGGCGTACTGATTGTTCTGGCAGAAGAACACGACGGGCGCGTCGTACGCGGCGGCGAACACCATCGCCTCGTTCGTGTCACCCTCGCTGGTGGCGCCGTCGCCGAAGTACGCGACGGCCGCGGCATCGTCGCCGTCGCGCGTGATTCCCATGGCGTAGCCGACCGCGTGAAGGGTCTGGGCACCGATGATCACGGTGGGGGTGGCCATCCCGACGTCGTAGGGGTTCCAGCCCGAGAACTGCGAACCGCGCCAGACCCGCACCAGGTCGGTCATCGATACGCCGCGCACGTAGGCGACGGCGTTCTCGCGGTAGCTGGAGAACACGAAGTCGTCGCGTCGCAGCGCACGGGCGGAGCCCACCTGAGCAGCCTCCTGGCCGATTAGTGGCGGCCAGAGCACCAGCTGACCCTGCCTCTGCAGAGCCGTCGCCTCTGTGTCGATGCGGCGGGAGACCACCATGTCCTCGTACAGCGCGAGGAGCTGCTCCTCGAACACGTCGGCGACCCACGGGTCGAGATCGGGGTCGTGCAGTCGTTCGCCGTCTGGAGCAATCAGCCTGGAGAGGCGATCGCGCCGAATCGACGTGTCTGTACTGGGACGAATGGTGAGCATCGTTGTACGCAGCCTTCATACGTTCGTGACCGGCGGATGCTTGTGGCTCGCCAGCCCGCGCGGCATCGTTGCCACGCGTCCCATCCAGACTACGTCGACGGGCGCATTCGGGAGAAGTCCGACGCGGCATCGATCGCCCGCGCGATCGCCATCGCGCCGTAGCCGAACGCCTTCGCCGGGTCCCCGCCCAGTTGGAATGACCCGCTGAGCTCCATCGTGAGGAATCCGAGCGCCCACGCCGTGACCGTGCGCGCAGCCTCGAGCGCGTAGTCGGCGCCGGCGAGCCGTTCGGACACCCGTAACACCGCTGCGCTCGAGGCTGCGAGCGCGTCCTCCGAAGGCCGAACCGCGCGCGACGACGACCCGAATACCAGCCCGAAGCGGTTCGGATACCGGTGAGCGAAGGCACGCAGCGCACGCGCGAGCGCTACGAGGGAGTCGACCGGGTCGTCAGCGGTCACCCCGGCCGCGGCATCCAGCGTCTCCGCCAGCTCGAGCACCGAGGACTCGACGACCAGGCCGACGAGCTGTTCTCTGTTCTGCACGCGCTTGTAGAGAGAAGGTGCACGGACGCCGACCCTTGTCGCCACCGCCTGCATGGTGAGAGCATCGAGGCCGCCCTCGTCGAGAAGGCTGCGGGCTGCTGCCACGATCTCGTCGTTCGTCGTGCGGTTCGGTGTGGGCATTGCGTCCCCCTGGACGTGTTCATCAATGGCTATTGACATTAGCCATCATGGCTAATTATCGTAGCCATCGTCAACCCTACGTCATCGAGAGGACCCGGTCATGGAACTCGCCCCAGGACTGCACCGCATTGGAAACGACATCATCGCCGCCTACCTCGTCGAGGACGACAGCGGCATCACCCTGATCGACGCGGGGATCTCAGGACAATACGCCGACCTGGAACGCGAGCTCGCGTCGATGCATCGCACGGTCGCCGACATCCGCGGAGTCGTGCTCACGCACGGCGATAGCGACCACATCGGGTTTGCCGAGCGGCTGCGCCGCGATCACGGCATCCCGGTCTACGTCGGCGAGGCGGATGCCGCACGCGCCCGCGGTGAGGAGTCGACGCACCCCGCGTGGGGCAAGGTCCGCGTCGGCGCGATCACGAGCTTCCTCTGGTACACGGTGCGCAAGGGCGGAATGCGCAACACCTACCTCACAGAGGTCGTTCCGGTGCGCGACGGCGACGTGCTCGATCTGCCGGGGCATCCGCAGATCCTCGCCTTGCCAGGTCACTCCGCCGGCAGCATCGCCATCGTCGTCCCGACGGTCGACGCAGTCTTCGTCGGTGACGCTCTGACCACCAGGAACGTGCTGACCGGTCGGCGCGGCGCGCTGCCGGCACCGTTCACGGACGACCAGGATGCCGCACGCACCTCGCACGCGAAGCTCGCCTCGATCGACGCCACCTGGGTGCTGCCGGGGCACGGCACGCCGTGGAATCGCGGCACGAAGGAGATCGCAGCTGAGCTCGCCCGTGCGGATGCCGCGGCTGTCTGAGCCGCTGTCTGGAAAGACGAGAACGCCCCGTCACCGAAGTGACGGGGCGTTCTGCGCAAGAAGTTCGCGTTGTCGAACGAAGAGCTGCCGTCGCCCGTGAGGGCGAACGATGGACTCTACCGACGACCGCTCAGCGGCGAAGGCCGAGGCGCTCGATCAGTGAGCGGTAGCGGCTGATGTCGATCTCCTGCAGGTAACCCAGCAGGCGGCGACGCTGCCCGACGAGCAGCAGCAGGCCACGACGTGAGTGGTGGTCGTGCTTGTGCTCCTTGAGGTGCTCGGTGAGGTCCTTGATCCGCTTGGTCAGGATCGCGACCTGAACCTCTGGGGATCCGGTGTCACCGGGGTGGGTTGCGTACTCTTCGATGATCGCCTTCTTGGCATCTGCTTCAAGTGCCATAGATTCGATCCCCTTCCTCTCGCTGCGCGGTGCCGCAGGCCGAATGCCTGGGCTCTCTTTATCCGCGGCCGTTCTGACGGCAACCGGTAAAGACTACCAGGAATGGCGCGGGCATCCGACCGTGGTCGCCTGCCAGAGGAACGGGAGTCCGACGTCAGGCGACGGCGTCGCGAGCCTTCTCGATGACCCGGTAGTGCATCAGCCCGAAGCCGAAGACGTAGAGCAGCACGACAGGGATGCCGCCGAAGAACCACGTCCAGCCCGTCGCTCCCAGCGCGATGGTGAGCACGGCGGTGGTCACGCCGCTCACCAGCACGAGGATGCCGAGGGCGGCACCGATCCACGCACCGACGACGCCGTAGAGGCCGACGACCCCTCCGCGGTTCAGGCGTGCGATGGACTGCGGTGTCTTGGCTCTGCGGTACGCGGCGATCGAGGCGAAGCGGCTCGAGACATCCGCGAAGTACCACACACCTGCGGCGAAGATGAGGATGGTGGCTGCGATGGCCCAGCCGAACGCGGCAGCGTCTTTCGTGGCCAGTGCGACCTGCGCGGCAATGACCCAGGATGCGACGACACCGAGCAATCCGTATCCGATGGCCGCCCAGCGCAGCTTGAGACCGAGGTCGACGACGATCTCGTCGTGAGTGCCGAGCAGCGGATCATTGAGCAACTGCGTGGCGGTGAGCGGCTGCGGCGGCGCGGGCGCAGCGGCGGCCGCGGGCTGCTGAACCTCCTGCTCCTGCGACGACGGCTGGTCGACGGACTCGCCGTCAGTGGCATCCGATTCGCTTGCAGGAGGGGAGAACACCCGAGAAAGCGAATCGTCGACGTCGGCTGAACCGGCCCCGACCGAGTCCTCGGACGACTCGGCCTTCGTCGAATCGGTGCGCGGACTCGTCTTTCTCGTCGTGGCCAAGATCTCGTCTCCTCTCGGGCCGCGCGACACCCGCCCGGCCAGGTCGTTCAACGTACCCGAAAGACACTACCCGCAGGTTCAGGCACAGGCCGGGTGACGTTCCGCGATCTCCCGAACGCTAGCGTTGAACCATGCCGAGTGCGGATTCCGGTCGGCGAGCGGGTCGAGGAGATGCGCCGGCCGAGGGGTCGGAACGCCACGCCGAGATCGTCGGGATCGACGTCGGGACCGTGTCGCGTGCCGTTCCGTCCGCGCTCACAGACATCGCCTTCCTCCCCGGATGGCGTGGCCTCGGTGCCAGAGCTCGTCGGTGGATGCTGCGCGATCGCGAGCATTCCGTCGACGGGCCGCCCGTGCTCCTGCTTCCCGGCGTGAATGAGAGTCCGCGTTTCCTCGACCCGTTCGCCGCACTCGCGCTCGCCTGCTGCCGCCCTGCGCACGTCGTCACGACGCTGGGACGCAACCGATCCGATGTGCTCGCGACGGCCGAGATCGCCGCCGCGTACCTCGAGCGGCACGACCTCACGGGGGTGACGATCGTCGCCCATAGCAAGGGTGGTCTGGTCGGCAAGCAGCTGATGGCCTGGGAGCAGACAGGTCCCAGAGTCGCTGCGATGCTCGCGATCGCGACCCCCTTCTCGGGCTCGGTCTTCGCGTCGAGAATGCCGGACAAGGCGCTCCGTGCGTTCGCGCCAACCGATCGGACACTGCTCGACCTGGCAGCCAACCGCGGGGTGAACGGTCGCATCGTGTCGGCTTTTCCCGCCTTCGATCCGCAGATCCCCGGCGGCAGCGAGCTGCTGGATGCCGCCGCGAACGTGCGCGTGCCGGTCGCAGGGCACTTCCGCGTGCTCGGGCATCCCGAACTCTGGCGCCTCGTCAGGCGGGTGCTTCGCGAGACGGATGCCCAGGCATCCGCTCCCCGCGACGGCGTCAACGGAACGCGATGATGTCGTCACCCCAGACGCGGCGCAGCTCGCCGTGGGGGTCACGCACGACGCGGTCACGGCTATCGAAGACGTACGTGGAACGCCGCTCGGTGTCATAGTGCGGCCAGAACGGCGTCATGCCGACCGGGTTCGGGTCGCCGATCGAGGCGAACGAGAGCCATCGCGCCTGCATGCGCGAGGTGAGACGCCGCCCTGCGCTCACCGCGCCAGCAGCGACGATCTTGGGAACGTGGGTGTCGAACACGTGCGCCAGTTCTGCGCCGTGCATCGCACCCAGGCCCGCCACGCGAATCAGCGGCGGGGCGAAGTCGAACTCATACGCCCAGGTCGGCGCATACCTGCTGTGCGCCGAGGCGGCCCACACGGTCGGCATGCGGAAGGCGGCATCCGTCGACAGGCGAAGCGCGGGCCGCAGGCGCGGATAGCCACGGTACCCGGACGGCACGGCCAGTGCCTCAGGGGTGCCGAGCCGTTCGACCATGAGCTGAACGGCCTTCGACGTGTTAGGCACGATCGGCGAGCGCAACAGCCGGAACAGCATCGCCTCGTCGCGGTTCGAACCGATCATCAAGGGAATGCGCAGAGCCTGACCTCGCATCATCGCGGTCAGCGGGTACTCCGGAACGAGTTCGCCGTCGACCACCGGCGCGACCGGGATCGTGCCGGGCTCCGCGGCACTCGTGTCGACGATCAGTCGGTAGCACGCCTCGATCAACGCAGCGGCCGGGAGGCGTCGCAGCCGATGCACGTCGCCGGGCGCGACATCCAGACGCTGAAGGAAACGCTCTGCCGAGCGGCGCGCAGTCTCGCGGGTGTACACGCTGCCAACGGGCGAACTCTGCGCGATCGCACCGTGCATCAGGCCCTCGGCACTCGGAGTCGCCATCATGGTCGTGACGGCTCCCGCTCCCGACGACTCGCCGAACAGGGTCACGCGATCCGGTGAGCCGCCGAAGGCCCGGATGTTGTCACGCACCCAGGCGAGCGCCGCAAGTTGGTCCTTTTGGCCGACGTTGCTCTCGAACTCGTCCTCGGCCGTGGAAAACGACGACAGATCGAGGTAACCGAGCGGGCCGATGCGGTAATTGAACGTGACGATCACGGCGCCGCCGGCCGCCAGCCGCGACCCGTCATAGAGCGGATCGGCTGACGAACCGACGTAGTACGCGCCACCGTGTATCCACACCATCACCGGCAGACCAGCGTCGCCCAGTTGCGGCGTGTACACGTTCACGGTCAGGCAGTCCTCGCTCATCTCGCGGGGCTTGCTGCCGACGAACTCCATGACCGGCTGCGGAGCGATGCGGCTGAACGCGGTCGCATCCCGTACGCCGTCCCACGATTGTGGCGGCTGGGGCGCTCTGAAGCGCAGCGGCCCGACGGGCGGTGCCGCATACGGAATGCCTTTGAAGGCGTACACGTCTCCGCCGTGCACACCTCGCACCCGCCCGTGCGAGGTGGCGACGACGGGCTCGGTCTCGTTCGCGGCGCCGATGAGCGTCGCCTCGTTCGCACTCACGGTCTCAGGTTAGGACCGAGACTCCTCCGCGGCCCGGAGATCGCCGATGACTTCGACGAGCGCCGGTCAGAGTGCGGCGATGCTGTACGTCGGAGCCTCGCCGAGCTTGTCACGCCCTGCCAGCTCTTCGAGTTCGAGCACGACGCCGAATCCCGTGATCGAATACCCGGCGCGACGGATCAGACGAGCGGATGCCGCGAGCGTTCCGCCGGTTGCCAGCACGTCGTCGAGCACCAGCACCCGCGATCCTCGGGGCAGCCGGTCGGGTTCGAGCTCGAGGGTCGACGTACCGTACTCCAGTTCGTAGGACTCGCTGAGCACTTCTCCGGGGAGCTTGCCCGCTTTGCGGATCACGAGAACCCCAACGCCGGCCGCGTACGCGACGGCCGCCGCCAAGACGAAGCCGCGGGCCTCGACACCGGCAACAGCGTCGAATCCGCCTGCGAACCGCGCGGCGAGATCATCGACGATCGCGGCGAACGCCGTGCCGTCGGCGAAGACCGGAGCCAGGTCCCGGAACAGGATGCCCGGCTCGGGAAAGTCCGCAACGCTCACCAGCAGACGGTCGAGTTCGTCACGAGCGCTGTTCACCAGCCCACCCTATGCGACCTCACTGCCCCGTCATCGCGTCCGAAGCGGGCCGGGGGCGACTCGATGGGCGACCCGGGCGGACACCGCCGTGTTAGCGTCGAATCCCGTGCCGAACGACGATACCGAGCGCCCCACGGCGCCAGCCAGACGATCGGTCTTCGTCGACCTCACGCCCCTGAAGCGGAGTCCTGCCTTCGCCCGGCTCTGGATCGGCGGCGCCGTCTCCGGCATCGGCGGTCAGATGACGATCGTCGCGATCGGCTTGCAAGTCTACGACCTGACGAACTCGACCCTCGCGGTCTCGGGCGTCGCCCTCTTCGCTCTGCTGCCGATGGTGTTCTTCGGCATCTACGGCGGGATGCTCGCCGACGTCTTCGACCGAAGGCTGGTCGCGCTGCTCTCCGCCATCGTGGCGTGGGGATCCACGTTGACCATCGCGCTGCTCGCCTGGTTCCACGTTGACAACATCTGGCTGCTGTATCTGCTCGCCACGCTCAACGCCGTGGCGGCCACGGTCATCAGCAGCACGCGCATGGCGATCATGCCGAGGCTGCTCGGGCGGGAGCTGCTGCCTGCGGCATCCGCTCTCGGCGGCATTGCCACCGGCGTGATGGTGACGGTCGGGCCCGCTCTGGCCGGCGTGCTCGTCGCCGCGGTCGGCTTCGGCTGGACCTACTCGGTAGATGTCGTGCTCTTCGTCTTCGCCTTCCTCGGCATCGCGACGCTGCCGCCCGTTTTGCCGGAAGGCGATGCGGCGAAGCCGGGGTGGGCATCCCTCGTCGAGGGACTTTCGTTCCTCAAGCGGGCGCCGAACGTGCGCATGTCGTTCATCGTCGACATCTTCGCGATGACGTTCGGGCAGCCGCGTGTGCTGTTCCCGGCCGCAGGTGCCTTGCTGCTCGGCGGTGGCGCCGTCACGGTCGGCGCGCTGACCGCCGCCTACGCGATCGGGGCGCTCGTCTCGAGCGTGTTCTCCGGTCCCCTCGGTCACGTGCGCAGGCAGGGGGTCGCCGTCGGGCGGTCGGTGGTCGTCTACGGTGCGTTCATCTTCGCCGTCGGCGTCGAGCTCGCCCTGCTGACCACGGGATGGTTCGGGTCGGCGGATGCCGCGCATCCGAACGTCGC
>DASZMW010000298.1:0-22152 GCA_035551735.1 Humibacter sp.
AAACGATGGCTCCCGAGTCGTTCGTCGCCATCGCGATGGGCCCGTCTTTACCCGCCTGGTGCGTGAACTGCAGGGATGCCGTCGCAGGCAGTTGAGAGATCTGCGACGCCTTGTAGGCGGCACCCACCTGCGGTGCGAGCTTGTCGGACTTCGAGTCGAACTGCTTGTAGTACTTGCTCTTCTCGCCGTTCTGCAGCACGTCGCCGTATTCGGTCGCCAATTGGTTCGGCGCAACCAGAAGAAGCTTGGAGTCGGGCGGCACGATCGACGTTCCGATGTTCGCGGGCGGAAGGTCCGGCACCTTCGCGTTGGCCTCCAGTGCGATCGCGTACTCGACCGTGTAGTTCTCCCGGGGCGACGCCTGGATAAGAACGAGGTCGAGTGGCGCGGCCTTCGCGTCCTTGGGGTCGTGCACGACGGCGCTCACGACACGAGGCCAGGTGTCCGTCGCCTCCGGAAGCGCGAGCGAGACTGAATTGGCGGGGATCGCCTGCTCCGCCGCGGCATCCGACTTCTTCGCGCGAAGCGCGTAGTCGCCCGTCCGGGCGGCCAGGGCGGGTCCACTGAACCTCGTCGCTGCGAGCGTCGCGTCGAGCTTGGCATCCGCTTTCGCCGTGGTCTTGGAGATCTCATTCACGATGTTGTCGAGTTGCGGGCTCGTCACTGCAGGCGGCGGGGTGTCCTTGCCCTGCCCTGGCAGGTCGGTGGCGATCGGAGTCGAGGTGGTCTTAGGCGTCTCCGATGCTCCGAACTGCGGCCAGTAGTCGGAGGAGCATCCGGCGAGGAGCAGGGTGCCGACGAGCACGACGGGCACAGCGGTGAGCGTGCGTCCGATCGAACGTCTGCCGCGCGCAGGAGGTTCGACCTCTTGCGTCGGCGGGTAGTTGCCGGGCTTCGGCGGCTTCGAGCCGCGAGGCAGCTTCGGCGGCTTGCCGCCACCGCGACGCGGTCCACGCGAGCGGCGCAGATGGCGCAGCGCGAGGATGTACATCAGGATGCCGAGCGCACCGAACGCGATGCCGCCGACGATCAGCGGGCCGGCTAGCGGTGTGCTGCTATCGAGCGGCCAGTTGAGGCTCACTGTGTTGGGAGCGGGCTTCGTGCCGTCGCTGGCGATGATCACACTCACGGTGTCTGGCACGTTCATCTTCGTGATCGACGCGGCGTCACCACTGAACTCCTCCAGCCAAAGGTCCGACCCCGCAGGATTCGGCCCCGTCTTCGTCGTCGTCGAGCCGGTAGTCGAGCTCTTGGAATCACTCGCGCTGGGCGTCGGCGTAGGCGTCGAGGTCGTCGTCGACCCGGATGGGGTGCTCACCTTTCCCTTCACCACCTTCGACTTCAGCGTGTTCGTCGCGGCGTCGTACGTGACCTTGGCGTACTTCTCCTTGCCGAGCCACGCCAGGACGTCGGCCGTTCGGCCGTAGGCGACGAACGGCTTCGCGCCGCCGGAGACCGTGAGCGTCTGCTGCCCGCTACGTGCGCGCAGCACCGAACCGTCGATCACGGTGAACGGCGCACCGCCCTTCACAACCGTTGCTGTGATGACGTTAGAAGCGGGGATCCAGATCGTGCGCTGGGCGATGCCGGCTCCGATCAGTACCGCAGCGACGACGAACGCCAGAATGGCGACCAGAAATCGCACGAACTCTCCTTCACTGTCGCGCTTCACTGCCGGGTACAGCGCGACGGGCACTGACGCCTCTCGGGTGGGAACAGCGCGCTGGCGCGGCGCCCACGGAATATCTACGATACCGAAACTCGCCTGAAAAGCTGCTCCTAGCGCGCTGAACGTCGCCTCGCGCCGGTGCAGGCGCTCGTGCCCCCTTTCCCTGGTGCAGTCGCCAGCCCCGCACGACTACACTCGAAAAGCCCGCCCGCGCCGAAGCGGCAGGCACGCGCCGGATGCTGACGCGCCTTTTGCGCAAGCTCCGAGCGACCCGTCCCCCGACATGCCCCCCACCGGAGAGAAGAAGCACGTGGCCACCGAAGAGACAGAGTTCACTCAAGTCTTCCGCGGTTATGACAAAGACGAAGTCGACAAGGCGATCCAGGATCTGCGCCGCGAGTTGATCCACGCCAACACCCAGAGTGCCGACGCCGCCAAAGAAAGCAAGCGCTTAGGCGCCCGCATCGAAGAGCTCAACGCCGAAATCGAAGAGGTCGGCAGCCCGACCTTCTCGGGTCTCGGCACCAAGCTCGAGAACACACTTCGTGTCGCAGAAGAGCAGTCGACGCGCATGATCGCGCAGGCCGACATCGACGCCGAGAAGCTTCGCGCCGCAGTGGCGGGCGAGGTCGAGCGCACCCGTCGCACCGCGGAGGAGCAGGCAGAGCGCATCCTCGCCGAAGCGCACGCCCAGGCAGACACGACGCTTCAGGACGCGAACATCGAGGCGAACGAACTCGTCAACGAGGCGCGCACGAAGTCGGAGACGCTCCTGCAAGAGGCCCAGCGCGAAGCGGCATCGCTGCGCAGTGCGGTCGCCACGGAGGCAGCAGAACTGCGTGCGACGACCAAGCGTGAGGCCGCTGCCGCCAAGGCGGAGGCTGAGCGCGAAGGGGCCGAGGTCAAGGCGGCAGCGGTCAGCGAGGCAGCCGAGGCACGCACAGCGGCCGAGGGCCTGAGCCGTGAGGTCGAAGAGACCCGCGCCACGCTGGCCAGGGAGATCGACGCACGCCGCGCGGAGGTCGAGAACGAGCTCTCCGATCACCGCACCTCACTCGAAGCCGAGATCGCCCAGGCGAAACGGGACCTCGGGGCAGACACGCAGCAGGCACGCGTCGATCTCGCCAACGAGATCGAGCAGGGACGGGCTGCGCTCACCCGCGAGCTCGATCAGCGCAAAGCAGATGCCGAGGCCGAGGCCGACAAGGCCCGCAAAGCGTTCCAGCGAGCAACGGAGAAGGCCCGCAAGGAGCTCGACGAGGAACTGGCCGGAGTGCGTTCGCAGGTCGCAGCGGAGTCGGAGCGACTGGCGCACGAGGCGGAGCGCGCGCGCATGGAACTCGAAGTCGAGCTCAAGGCTCGCCGCGACGAGTCGGAGAAGGAACACCTGGCCCGCCACCAGGAGGCGGTCGCCCAGACGCAGAAGTATCTCGACGACGCCAATGCGGAGCTCGCCGAATCCACCCGCCGCACCAACGAGGTGCGAGCGGAGGGCGAGGCGATCGAGAAGGAGATGCGCTCCGAGGTCAAGGGAGCCCGCAAGGAGGCCGAAGGGTCCGCTCGCGAGATCGTGCATGCAGCGGAGGAGCGTGCGCACGTGATCGTCGAGCAGGCCGACGATCGCAGCCGCAAGCTCGTGGCGGACGCGGAAGAGCGCCTGTCGCAGATTAGGATCGAGCGCGAGGCGGTCGCAGGGTACTTCGAGAGCCTCCGCGGCGTTCTCAAGCAAGCAGAGCAGGTGTCTGCAGAAAACGCCTGATCGACATGACGCCGAGGGGGCCCGTTCAGTGAAGATCCAGAACGCATTCCGTGTTGGACTGATCGGAACCCTCGGCGTCGGGCTCGGCGTTCTCATCCTGTCGGCGGTCGTCTCGCTGTCGACCATTCTCACCTACATCGGCGCGGCCCTGTTCCTCGCTCTGGGCCTCGAGCCGATCATCGCGTTCCTGGAACGACGCAAGCTGCCACGTTGGTCGGCGATCATCGTCGTTCTGGTCGGCATCCTGATCGTTCTCGGCGGGATCATTTGGGCCATGGTGCCCGTGGTGATCTCCCAGGCGACTGGCTTGGTGAAGACCATCACGAAATTCGTCGAGAAGGGGACGGCGCAGGACTGGTATTCGGGCCTGAAGCACCAGTTCCCCGCCATCAACTTCGACCAGACGCTCGCGCAGATCTGGGACGGGCTCCAGAAGAATCTCGGCAACATCGGCGGCGGTCTGCTGCAGGCCGGCATCGGAATCGTCAGCGGCTTCTTCGGCGTCATCGTCGTCTTGATCCTGACGATCTACTTCACCGCATCGCTGAACAACATCAAACGTTCCGTCTACGAGCTGGTACCCGCCTCCAGGCGAGCCCGGTTCGCCGACATCGCTGAGCAGATCACCGATTCGGTCGGCAAGTACGTGATGGGTCAGGTGGCACTGGCCCTTTGCAACGGCATAGCCAGCGCCATCTTCTTGACGATCATCGGCGCCCCGTTCCCGATACTCCTGGCCGGTCTCGCATTCCTGTTCTCGCTGATACCTCTCGTCGGCACCATCTCGGGTTCGATCGTGATCGTGCTGCTCTCGTTGCTGCTCGCGTCGCCGCTGACCGCTCTCGTCGCCGCCATCTGGTACATCATCTACATGCAGGTCGAGGCCTACGTCCTCAGCCCTCGCATCATGAACCGTGCAGTCTCGGTTCCCGGCTCCATCGTCGTCATCGCTGCACTGGCGGGAGGATCGCTCCTCGGCATCCTCGGAGCGCTCATCGCGATCCCCGTTGCCGCGTCGATCCTGCTGATCATCAAACAGGTCGTCGTGCCGCGTCAGAATGAGTTGTGACGCAAGACGCAGTGCCTCTTCCGTCACAATTCAGATCGAGTAGGCGTGCGCTAACGCACGCCCTATCGAGATCCAGGCGTCACACCAGACGCCAGCACGATGTGTGCCAGTGCCTGCGTGCCTGCAAGTCGGCCGCGTCTCCGAGAACACCGTCCGCGCGCCAGACGACGACGTGGGCGACGCCGGGATCGATCACTCCCCCGCAGCCAGGGCAGGTGTAGCTCTTCACGGCAGCGGATGACGACACCGGCTGCACGTTCCACTCGCGGCCCCTGCGCGTCTCGGTACGACGCCAGCCGGCCATGAGGCCGCTCAGGTCGTCGGGTTCGTCACCACGGGGAGTGCCCCGCCGTTTCGGATGATTGCTGCGCGGCATCCGGCTGAGGCTCAGTACCAGCCGGTCGACTCAGAGTGCTCCCACGCGCCACAGGGCGTGCCGTAGCGGCCGTCGACGTAGCCGAGGCCCCAGTTCACCTGGGTGGCGAAGCTCGTGGCCCAGTCGGCGCCCGCCGAGGCCATCTTGCTGCCGGGCAACGCCTGCGGGATTCCGTAAGCGCCTGTGCTGGAGTTGTACGCGTAGATGTTCCAACTCGACTCGCGGTTCCAGAGCGCGACCAGACAGTTGAACTGATCGGCCCCCATGCCCTGCGAGGTAAGCACTCCCTGTGCGTAGGCCTGGGCACTGCCCGGGTCGGGCGTGCCGGCGGCAGGGGCGGACGACGTGTCCGAGGAATCCGTCGAGGTCGCCGTCGTGGTAGGCGTCACGACCGGCTTCGGCTTGGGAGCTTCTTTGGACGAGTATTTGTCGACGATGAGCTTCTGGTCGGACGAGGCGTCGGAGACCGCAAGCTTCTGCACCGACTGGCCGAGAAAGCGCGAGTGGCTCGACGCGAAGTCGGGCGACGCGACGGCTCCCGAATACGGATCGACGATGTTCACCAGGAAGAATCCGATGGCCGCCAGGAACGCCACTCCGACGACGACAGGGCGCGCGGCGCGGGCCGCACGGGGTCGACGAACCCGCGCCTCCACCGAATCTCGGGTCGGTACTGGAGGCTCTGCTAGGTGTCTTACTCGCCTGCCCACGATCACACCACGATAACGAAGATCGTCGGCTGTGCCAAAGTGATGCTCCGCCCGCTCAGCCAAAAGCCAGTCTCGGTGGCATTCGAACTGCTACGGATGCTCGCGCACGGCGCCCTCAACGAACGGCCAGCATCACATCGACTACGGCATCGAGCAGCAGGTCGACCTGCCCCTCACGATATCCGCCTCTCTGCTGACGGAACACGACGGTGCGCACCTCGTCGACCGAGAGCGGCATGCCGTCGCGGAAGTATCGGGAGAGGCGTTTGCCGAACTTGTCCACCTCGCGACGGTTGTAGCCGATGGTGAACACACTGGTGCGCGAGAACCGGTGCCCTTCGTCTCTGCCGAGTCGATTCAGGATGACCTGCGCCGTGCCTCTGGCGTCTTCGAGCCAGCGTGCCTCGCCCATCTCCTGTCTGGCGAGCTCGCGCTCGCGCACGGCAAAGGCATCCTCGAGCCGCTCCAGCGCTCCGTCGACGGAGTCGGGTTTGTACCCGCCGCGACGTAGCGAGAATCCCGTGCGGCGGATGTCTTCGGACATCAGTTGCGCCTCCGGGTCGCCGTCGTACGCCTTGCGCGCCAGGGTGAGGAAGTCGTCGACCTCTGCGGTGTCGTATCCGCGCTTGCCGCGCTTGACAGTCGGGAAGGTTGCCACGGGCTCATTCTCTCAAACGTCTCGATCGGGAACGTGAAGGCACGGCTACCGGAAAAGTGGTTCGAAGATCACGTACAGGGCGTAGGCAAGGGCGACCGAGGGCAGGACCGAGTCGAGACGGTCGAGGAATCCGCCGTGTCCCGGCAGCCACGAGCTCATGTCTTTGATGCCGATGTCCCGTTTGATGAGCGATTCCGTGAGGTCGCCAAGCGTGGCGGTGAGCAGCAGGAGCCCGCCCAAGATCAGACCGAACCACCACGGGACGTGCAACATGAACACGGAGAGCACCACACCGGCAACGAGCGCGACCACTGCAGCCCCGGCGAAGCCCTCCCAGGTCTTCTTGGGGCTGATGGTCGGCGCCATCGGATGCTTGCCGAACGACAGTCCGGCAGCGTACGCCCCGGTGTCGACGACGACGACGAGGATCAGCGTCGCGAGCGTCCACCACTGCCCTTCTGGCTGAGCGACCAGCAGAACCGAGAAAGAGGCCAGGAACGGGACGTACAGGATCGCCAGAGACGACGCGATGAGGTCTTTGACCAGTCCGGCGCCCGCCATGCGCCTCGATCGCGGGATGCCCTCGACGAGCCGCCACACCCAGAGGAACAGGATGCCGGCGATCGCGATCAGCCACTCCCCCGATGCGTGCAGGTAATACGCGGCAGGCACGAGCGCGACGCTCACCACGGTGAGGGCGACACGCGGCACACGAAGCCCGGCGATGCGCAGGGCCGTGGCGAACTCGAACCCGGTGAATCCGGCAAGGGCTGCCGCGAAGACGATGAACAGTTCTTTGATGAAGAGCAGGCTCAGCAGCAGCAGCGCGCCGAGCACGAGGCCGATGAACACGGCGAAGATCAGATTGCGGCCGGTGCGCTGCTGGATCCGCTCGTTCGTGGCGTCCAGCTGCGCCTTGGTCGCCTGCACCTGGCGCTCGATGTCGGCACGTCGGTCGTGCATGCGGCGCTTGAAGAGCGATCGGCGCGCCTGGCGCGCGTCATCACCCGGCGAGCCGGGGTTGGCGTCGGGCGGCGTCGTCATGGGCGATCAGACCTCGAGGAGTTCCGCTTCCTTGCGGCTGAGTGCGTCGTCGACCTGGTCGATGTGCTTCTTCGTGATGGTCTCGAGTTCTTTTTCCGCACGGGCGACGTCGTCATCACCCACTTCAGCCTTCAGCGCGTCGAGTTCGTCTTTCGTTTTGCGACGGATGTTCCTGATCGACACGCGCGCGTCTTCGGCCTTCGCCCGCACGAGCTTCACGTACTCCTTGCGACGCTCCTCGTTCAGCTCAGGCATGGTGGCACGGATGATCTGGCCGTCGTTGTTCGGTGTCGCACCGAGGTTCGGGGCGGCCACGATCGCCTTCTCGATGTCTTTCAACGCCGCCTTGTCGTACGGCGTGATCACGATCATGCGCGCTTCGGGAACCTGCAGGGAGGCGAGCTGAGCCAGTGGCGTTGGCGTGCCGTAGTAGTCGACCAGGAGGCGCTGGAACAACTGCGGGTTAGCGCGGCCGGTTCGCACCGTCGAGAAGTCGTCTTTGGCCGCCTCGACGGCCTTCGTCATGCGCTCCGTCGCTGCAGCCAATGAGTCCGCGATCACGTGTGGCTCCTTCGTTCGTTCGATCAGGGTCAAGCTTAGGGCCGCCACGCTCCGCACACCCCCGTCGCGGCCGTCACCCGCGCGCCGGGGACTGGCTGAGCGATCCGTGCGCCGGCGCACGGTCGCCCGCGAGTTGTCGGCCCTCTTGTCGCACCGGACGCAGGAAGCGGCGTGAGCAGCCAGCTGATCGCCGCGGCGACGCGATGTGTGGCCCTGTTCCGCCGATTCGGCGCCCAGCGGCGACAGCAGGCGACAGGCATTTCCCCGCGAGCAGCGGCGATTCGGTGCCGCTGGCACGCAAGCCGACCACGCGACCGACGTGACCCGCTCCACGAGCCGGCGGCGTGCACGCCGGCGAACGCAACCGTGCAGTTGGCTGACCGCGGCGCGCCGGGCGGGGACCGGCGCGCTAGTCAACAGGCGCGCTAGTCAACGATCGTCCCGATCTCCTTGCCGAGGATCGCGTCTGTGACGCTGCCTTCCGGCTCGATGCCGAAGATCTGCATGCGCATCGAGTTGTCGCGGCAGAGGCTGAGCGCCGTGGCGTCGATCGCCTTGAGGTCGCGCACCAGGGCATCCTGATACGAGATGCGCTCGAGCTTGACGGCGTCGGGGTTCTTGCGCGGATCGTCGCTGTAGAGGCCGTCTACGCCGTTCTTGGCCATCAGCACCGTGTGCGCGCCGATCTCGAGGGCACGTTGCACGGCGACCGTGTCAGTGGAGAAGTAGGGAAGCCCGGCGCCGGCGCCGAAGATCACGACGCGGCCCTTCTCAAGGTGCCGCTCGGCCCTGCGAGGGATGTACGGCTCGGCGACCTGCGTCATGCTGATCGCCGACTGCACGCGCGTTTCGGCCCCCGCCTGCTCCAGGAAGTCCTGCAGCGCCAGCGCGTTCATGACGGTGCCGAGCATGCCCATGTAGTCGGCGCGGGCGCGGTCCATGCCGCGCTGGCTCAGCTCTGCCCCGCGGAAGAAGTTGCCTCCGCCGACCACGATCGCCACTTCGACGTCTTCTGCGGCCTTGGCGATCTCGCGCGCAAGTGAGCCAACCACGTCGGGATTCACGCCGAGCGATCCGCCTCCGAACGCTTCACCCGACAGTTTGAGAAGAACCCTCCGTCTCGTGGCAGCTGGCATGTGGCGAGTCCCTTCTGATGCGGTTCGGAATCTAACGTACTGGTGGCCGGACAATCAGCACACAGAAAAGGAGTCCGGATCGCGTGTCACGATCCGGACTCCCTCTGCACGACTTACGCGCCGACCTTGAAGCGGGCGAAACCGGTGATGGTCAGGCCTGCATCCTTCGCGATCTTGCCGACGGTCTGCTTGTTGTCCTTGGCGTAGTCCTGGTCGAGCAGCGAGACCTGCTTGAAGTACGCACCGAGACGACCCTCGATGATCTTGGGCAGGGCGGCCTCCGGCTTGCCCTCGTTGCGCGAGATTTCTTCGACGATGCGGCGCTCGTTCTCTACAGCTTCGGCCGGGACATCCTCACGCGTGAGGTACTCCGGGTTGGCAAACGAGATGTGTTGCGCGATGCTGCGAGCGGTCTCGGCGTCGTCTCCGGTGTAAGCGAGAACGACTCCAACCTGCGGGGGCAAGTCCTTCGACGTGCGGTGCAGGTAGATCGAGAACTTATCGCCTGTGAGACTGACGAAGCGTCGAAGCTCGACCTTCTCGCCTAGGATCGCTGCCTCGTCGTTGATGACGTCGGCGACGGTCTTGGTCGCGGCGGGAGCGGCGAGCGCCTCGTCGATCGTCGTGGCTGCCGCGTCGATCACTGCCTCTTCGATGCCGCCCGCCAGCGCGATGAACTTGTCGTTCTTCGCGACGAAGTCGGTCTCGCAGTTGAGCTCCAGCATGTACGCGCGGCCGCCGTGCTCGCGAGCGGTCACAAGACCCTCGCTGGTGGAGCGGTCGGCGCGCTTCGCGTTGCCCTTGGCACCCTTCAGACGCAGGATCTCGGTCGCCTTCTCGATGTCGCCGCCGGCCTCTTCGAGCGCCTTCTTGGTGTCGACCATGCCAGTGCCGAGCTGCTCGCGCAGCGCTTTGATGTCGGCAATGCTGACGTTTGCCATGTGGTGTGAACTCCTCGGTTCGAAAGAACGGTTACTTGGCCTCTGCTGCGTCGGCCTCGGAAACGGCCTCTGCTGCGTCGCCTTCGGCGACGGCGTCGGCTTCGACGACCTCGGCCGCCTCGCTCGAGGCTCCCTCGACGTCGGCCTCTGACTCGGTGGCCTCGATCTGCTCGGCTGACTCATCGACGATGGCTGCGGCCTCGGCCTTGCCCTCGGCGAGGTCGGCATCGGCGACCTTGGCGGTCTCGGCGCTGGACTGAACGGAGCCGTCACCGGTCTCGAGGAGCTCGCGCTCCCACTCGGCCAGCGGCTCTGCCACGCCCTCTTCGCCCTCCTCGGGCTTCTGGTGGCGCTGGATGAGACCCTCGGCTGCGGCGTCGGCAACGATGCGGGTGAGCAGGCTCACCGAACGGATGGCGTCGTCGTTACCCGGAATCGGGTACTGCACCTCATCGGGGTCGCAGTTGGTGTCGAGGATGGCGATCACCGGGATGCCGAGCTTCTTCGCCTCGTCGATGGCGAGGTGCTCCTTCTTGGTGTCGACCACCCAGAGCGCGCTCGGGGTCTTGGTCAGATTGCGGATGCCGCCGAGCGACTTGTGGAGCTTGTCGAGCTCGCGCTTCTTGATCAGCAGCTCCTTCTTGGTGAAGCCGCTCGTGGTGCCCTCGAAGTCGAGTTCCTCGAGCTCCTTCATGCGCGCAAGTCGCTTGGACACCGTCTGGAAGTTGGTCAGCAGACCACCCAGCCAACGCTGGTTCACGAACGGCTGGCCGACACGCTGCGCCTGCTCGGCGATGGCGTTCTGTGCCTGCTTCTTCGTGCCGACGAAGAGGATGGTGCCGCCGTGGGCGACCGTCTCCTTGACGAAGTCGTATGTCTTGTCGATGTACGCCAACGACTGCTGGAGGTCGATGATGTAGCTACCGCTGCGCTCTGTGAGGATGAAGCGCTTCATCTTCGGGTTCCAGCGACGGGTCTGGTGTCCGAAGTGCACGCCGCTGTCGAGCAGCTGGCGCATGGTGACGACGGCCATGGCCGTTCTCCTTTTCTCGGCAGCACGGCGCATGCGCGGTGGTGCCGAATCGGTTGTCTTGCGAAAGCCGGACGGCTTCGCTCCTGGCGCCCGGCAGGCATCCGCTTTCGATATCGATCGAAGACCGTTGGATGTCTGCGCCCTGCGTTGTCACCGACTCGCGTCGGGTACGCAACTGCTTGACGGGCGCGCGTAGTCACCTCGACGGGCGAGGTGCTGAACAATCATAACATCCGGGGCCGTTCACCTCGTTCGTGACCGACCACCCGGACACGTACTCGCCTTCGGCCGGGAATCAGGCTTGAGCGCGCTGCCGATGCACCGTATCGAGCTTCTTCTTGTCCTCGAGCTCGAGCCCGGTGACCTCGGGCAGCGCCGAGAACACGAACCAGAATGAGAGCGCTGCGAAGAGCGCGAAGCCCGCGTAGACCCAGCCGAGCCCGACGGCCTGGCTGAGCACCGGGAATAGCAGGGTTACCAAGAAATTGAAGATCCAGTTGAACGCCGCAGCGATGCCGAGCCCGAGGCCGCGGATCTTGTTGGGGAATATCTCGCCGAGAACGACCCACATGACAGGGCCCCAGGTTGCCGCGAAGAAGATCACGAACAGGTTCGCGCCGATCAGCGCGATCACACCCCACGGCTGCGGCAGCGTCACATCGCCGTTGGCCGCGGTGTGCGCCTGCGAGAACGAGACGGATGCGAGCACGAGGCCGACGAACATGCCTGCCGATCCCCAGAGCAGCAGCGCCTTGCGACCCACCCGGTCCACGAAGAGAATTGCGACGAAGGTCAGGACCACGTTGATCACCGACGTGATCACGGACGTCACGAAGGAGTCGCTGGCGCTGAAGCCCACCGACTTCCACAGCGTCGTCGAGTAGTAGAAGATCGCGTTGATGCCGACGAGCTGCTGGAACGCTGCCATGCCGATCGCGATCCAGAGGATCGGCTGTAGACCGAGCGCCTTGCCCCGCAAGTCGCGATAACGCGACCTCCGCTCGTTCTCGAGGCTCTCCTCGATCTCGTCGATGCGCTTGTCGATGTCGATGGCGCCCGTCACGTCGCGCACGACCTCCTTGGCGTCGTCACGACGACCCTTGCGCAGAAGGTATTGCGGCGACTCGGGGATGGACAGCGAGAGGATGCCGTAGACGAGAGCCGGAATCACGCCGACCAGAAGCATCCAGCGCCAGGCAGGCAAGCCGAACCACAGTTCTCGCAATGCATTGCCTTCGGAGCCTGCGAGTGCGGCATCCGACAGGAGCGCGAGGAAGATGCCGAGGGTGATTGCGAGCTGCTGGAGCGAGCTGAGGCCGCCGCGAAGCCTGGCGGGCGCGATCTCGCCGATGTAGGCGGGCGCGATCACGGAGGCGATACCGATCGCGAGGCCGCCGATGAGCCGCCAAATGATCAGGTCCCAATCGGCGAAAGCGAATCCGGAGCCGATCGAGCTGATCACGAACAGGATCGCTGCCAATACCATGACCGACTTGCGGCCCCACGCATCGGCGAGCTGCCCGGCGAACCAGGCGCCGACGGCACACCCGATGAGGGTGATGGCCACGGTGAATCCGACCTCGCCGGATCCGAGATTGAAGGTGTGCTGGATCGAGTCGACTGCTCCGTTGATCACTGAAGTGTCGAATCCGAAGAGCAGGCCACCGAGGGCTGCCGCGATGGTGACTCCGAGAACCTTGCCTCTGTGGGCCGTTCCGGTGGCCGACTGTGTGCCGTCGTTTCCTTGCGCGTGCGATTTGTCGTCAGACATATCGGTTTCCCCCCTGTGTCCTTTCTGCACGCTAGCACCGTGGGAGCTCGACGCAAGGTTCCAATTCGCGCTCGTCGTCCCCAGCCTGTGGTGAGCGACGGTTGTCCACGGAAGCAGTCAGGGGAGCTGTTCGTCGCAGAGCCTGGATGCATGCTCGTTGCCATGCCGTCGTCGCACCGCTCCCCCGCTACCCGAGCAGGGATGCTCGTGTCGGCGGCGGCACTGACGCTCGCGCTCATCGGCGCCCCCGATCCGGTGAGCGCGAGCGTCGCTGATCGAGCATCCGGCTCCAGCCTGATCGAACGGTCGAAGGGGCCAACCGGCATCCTCGCCCACGCGGCGCCTGCAGGCGACTGGGTCTGGCCGGTCGCAGGCGGCCGCAACGTGGTGAGAGGCTTCGAAGCTCCCGCGTCGCGCTACTCGGCCGGGCATCGGGGTATCGACATCGCCGCGAACCGGGGCACCGACGTCGTGGCTCCCGCTGCGGGGACAGTGCGCTTCGCCGGCGTCGTCGTCGACAGGTCCACCGTCACCGTCGCCACGCCGGACGGCGAGCTGATCAGCATGGAGCCCGTGAGGTCTGAACTGGCCGTCGGCGCATCAGTGGCGAAGGGCTCACGGCTCGGCATCGTCTCCACCGGAGGTCATTGCTCGAACGGATGCCTGCACCTCGGCGTGCGCATCGAGGGAGAATACGTCTCGCCTCTGCGGTATTTCGGCGGCGTTCCGCGCGCCGTGCTGCTTCCGATGCGCTGAGCCGGCGCCGCGTCACGATGGCCGGGTCGACACCGAAGACCGCGTCACGCCCGAGGATGCGCCCTTTGGTAGCTCTCCTTGAGCCGCTCCGTCGACACGTGTGTGTAGATCTGTGTGGTTCCGAGGCTCGCGTGGCCCAGCAATTCCTGTACGGCGCGCAGGTCCGCCCCGCCGTCGAGGAGGTGCGTGGCGGCGGTGTGCCGCAACGTGTGCGGGCCGGACGGACCCGTACCCGGCAGATCCACCAGCAGTGACGACACGACCCGATACACGGCGCGGGTGTCGAGGCGTCCTCCCCGCGCGCCGAGGAACAGCGCGCGGGCGTCGACCGTTCTCGCCTCACCCCTGCGACGCGCCAGCAGTGCCGGTCGCGACGAGCGCAGGTACTCGGTGATCGCCCGTTCGGCCGGAACACCGAACGGAACGACGCGCTCCTTCGATCCCTTGCCGACCACGCGCACGGTGAGTCGTTCGTGGTCGACATCGTTCAAGTCAATGCCGGTCAATTCCGACACGCGGAGCCCCGACGCGTAGAGCAGTTCGACGACCGCGAGGTCGCGCACTGCTACCGGATCACCCGACTCGGCGCGCAGCGCAAGACCGTCCAGGAGCGCGGATGCCTGATCCCTCGTGACCACCCGCGGAAGTTTCCGGTCCGCCTTCGGTGCACGCAACCGTCGGCCGGCATCCACCGGGGCGCGACCGGTGCGCTCCAGCCACGCCGTGAGTCCCTTCGCGGCTGCAGCGCGACGAGCGATGGACGCCTTGGCCAGCCCGCCCTCCTGTGAACGCCACAGCCAGTCCCTCAGCAGCGGAAGCCCTACAACCGCCGGATCGTCGACGTCCTCGTGCTCCGCGAACCGGGCGAGGGCGTTCAGGTCGCCGACGTACGAGCGCACCGTGTTCGCCGAGTATCCGCGCTCGGCGCGCAGGTAGCCCTCGAAACCCGAGATGGCGTCATCCCATCGCACGTCACCAGCTTGGCCGCGGAGACCCACCGCGCACCGATGACACCCTGGGATTCCATCGTTTCGCCTCTTCTTCAGTGCGGGTGTCAGTGCGAGCGCGCGTGCGGGACCGTGACCCAGCCGTCCGCTCGTTCGCGCACGCGCGTCTGCACGGCGAGGGTGCCGAGGGTGCCGAGCACCGTTGCGATCGCGAGTCCGGAACGAACCGCGATGTCGGACGGCGTGCGCGCCGACCGTGTGCTCATCGCGTCGAGCACACGGATGACCTCCGTGCTGTCCCGGGGTTCGCGAGAGTCGGGCTCGGCGCCGGGCTCGTCGACGAGTTCGGCGACCTCGGCCGCATCGGTGACGCAGACCGCCGCGTACTCGCGTAGCAGGCGATGGCATCCCGCAGATGCCGGCGAGGTCACGGGGCCAGGGACGGCGCCGAGTGCTCGACCCAGCGCGGCAGCGTGGCCGGCGGTGTTCAACGATCCCGAGCGGGCGCCCGCCTCGACGACGACGGTCGCAGAGCTGGCGGCGGCGATCAGTCGGTTGCGTTCAAGGAACCTCCACTTCGTCGGCGCCGCCCCGCACGGCAACTCCGACATCACGACTCCACGGTCGACGATCCTCCGCAGCAGTTCGTCGTGGCCGGCTGGATAGAACCTGTCGACGCCTCCGGCAAGGAACGCGATGGTCAGACCGCTCGCTGCGAGGGCCGCCCGATGCGCCATGCCATCGATTCCATAGGCTGCGCCCGACACGATCGGGTGGCCGAGTTCGACGAGCCCGGCGGAGATCTCCCCGGCCACGTGCTCTCCGTATCCGGTGGCGGCCCTGGCACCGACGAGCGCGATTCCGGCACGCGGGGCCTTCAAGCGAGCTGGGTCGCCCCTTGCCCAGAGCGCTACCGGCGCGTGAGCGCCGAGGTCGTCGACGCCCTCCGGCCAGTCGCCGGGTTCGGTCTCTGACGTTGACGGCACGAGCAGGCGGGTACCGACCCGTGCGGCGAGTCGGAACGCGCGTTCGACGTCGACGGATCGCAGCCGAGGCCGCCAGCGGTCGAGCCCCGCAGCCAGCGCCGGGTTCGGTGTGGGACACGGAGTGGCATTCGATGCGGAGGTGGCATTCGGTGCGGCAGTGGCGTTCGATGCGGGAGCGGCCGCGCGTCCGAGCACAAGTGCTAACGCTTTTGTCGCGCCGACCTCAGCGATCAGGGCACCTGCCGCTCCGTCGCCGGGCTCGGCGATGACAGTCCAGGCCGCGCGTGCGAACCGGTCGGCGACCGCGGCATCGTCGAGTTCTGCAGTCCCGCTGACCGCCTGCACGAGCTCGCGCAGCTGCGGTTCGGGCAGGCCGAACGTGCTCATGCCACTGCGCCCTTCCGCAGGTACAGCGCGACGGCGATCTGTTCGGCGGTAGGCCGATCGGTTCCCGCGACGTCAGCCAGGGACCACGCGAGGCGAAGCGAGCGGTCGTACCCTCGCATGGTGATCGCACCTCGTTCGAGAGCGCGATCCAGCACGGCGGTGGCACCCGGAGGCAGCCTGCGCGCGTTCTCGCGCAGCCACGCGCCGGGCACCTGGGCGTTGGTGCGCCAGGGAGTGCCGACGAGGCGCTCGGTCGCCGCAGCGCGGGCGGCGATGACGCGCGCTCGGGCATCCGCCGTCGTGATGCGCGGCGTGGTCGCTCCGAGTTTCAGTTGCGTCGAGGTGACACGCCTCACGGTGAGCCGCACGTCGACCCGGTCGAGCAGCGGGCCGGAGATCTTCGCGAGGTAGCGGCGGCGCACTGATGGCGCACACGTGCACTCGCCGTCCGGCGCGCCGTACTGGCCGCAGGGACAGGGATTGGCGGCCATGATCAGCTGGAAGCGACCGGGGAACGTGGCGACGGCGTTCGCACGATGGATGCGGATCTCGCCCGACTCGAGCGGCTGGCGCAGCACATCGAGAACGGCGCCGGCGAATTCCGGAGCCTCGTCGAGGAACAGCACGCCGTTCGACGCCCGCACCGCCGCGCCAGGCTTGATCTGACCGCTGCCGCCTCCGACGATCGCCGCGGCGGTCGCCGTGTGGTGCGGCGCTTCGAAGGGCGGTCTCGTGACGAGTGAGGAGGCGGCCACTCCTGCGAGAGAGCGGATCGAGGTCGCCTCGAGCGACGCGTCGACGTCGAGGTCGGGCAGCAGGCCGGGAAGGCGTTCGGCGAGCATGGTCTTGCCCGCGCCGGGCGGACCGAGCAGGAACATGTGGTGTCCGCCCGCTGCCGCGACGATGAGCGCTTCGATGGCCTCGTCGTTGCCGACGATGTCGCTCAGGTCGGGTGCGGACGGCTCGTCCGCGACTGCGTCGGCGGGCGGCCAGGGCTCAACGGGCACCGGGTCGAGTTCGGCCCCGTGCCGGATCGCCGCTTCTCTGAGGGAGGACACGGCGATCACCTCGACGTCGGGCACCAAACGCGCTTCGTCGGCATTGGCGACCGGCACCATCACGCGGCGCAGGCCGGTACGCGCAGCGCCGATCACGGCTGGGAGCACGCCCGGCGTTGGTCGCAGCCTTCCGTCGAGGCCGAGCTCTCCGATGTGCACGGTCGAGGCGACGGACTGGGCAGGTACGTCTCCGGCAGCAGCCAGAGCCGAGAGTGCGATGGCCAGGTCGAAGCCGCCACCGTGCTTGGGCAGGGCGGCCGGCGACAGGCTGATGGTGAGCTTGCGCGGCGTGATCGGCAGCCCTGAGTTGAGGGCCGCGGCACGCACGCGGCCACGGGATTCGCCGAGCGCGGCATCCGGAAGGCCGATGACGGCGAAGCCCGGCAGCCCCGGAGAGATATCGGCCTCGACGTCGACCACGCTCGGGGTGAGGCCGACGAGGGCGATGGCACTTGTGCGGGCGATGGCCATCAGCAGATTCCGACCAGGTGTTCGATGATCACGTCGTCGTCCCCCGCGCCCGGAGGCGCGATCACGGCGATCGCATCGACACGCGCCCCGCGATGAGCGGGTTCATGCTCCTCGCACCACTGGGCGGTCAAGCGCCGCAGCCGTGCCGCCTTGGCCGGCGTGATCGCCTCGAACGGATGCCCGAACGCGATCGAGGAGCGTGTCTTCACCTCCACGATGGCCAGTTCGCCCGACCGTTCGACCACCAGGTCGATTTCGCCCAGCTTGCATCGCCAGTTTCGCGCGATGACGCGGTAGCCGCGTTCCGTCAGGTAGCGGGCCGCCAGCTCCTCGCCGCGTCTGCCCAGTTCGTCTTTTCTCGCCATCGAATGCCTCCACTGCCAGCGTGCAGGGAAGCATCCGGTCGTCGGGGCCGGCTCGAGGCATCCGGGGACGAACCGAGGAATGCCGGGGGTGTTACCGACAAGTCGAAGACGCGATGATCCGCCGAATCATCGCGCGCCCGATCGGGTCACTCGTCGAGCGCGAGTTCTTTGGGGAGCTCGAATTCCTTGCTGGAGAGTTCCTCGATGTTGACGTCCTTGAACGTGAGCACGCGCACCGACTTCACGAAGCGATCGGCTCGATAAACGTCCCACACCCACACGTCATGCATGGTGATCTCGAAATAGAAGTCGTTGGCGGTGTCGCGGCGGACGAAGTCCACCTCGTTCGCCAGATAGAAACGCCGCTCCGTCTCGATCACGTATTTGAACTGCGAGACGATATCGCGGTACTCGCGATACAGCGCCAGCTCGACTTCACGGTCGTAGTCGTCGAATTCGTCGTCGTCCATCGCTGGCAAGTCTACGCTGCAGGCTGCTGCCCTCCGACGGCTTCCTCGACCTGCAGGGCATCCTGCGGGAACTCGAGTCCGTCGAGGGCGAGCTGCGGCGCAGTGCGCTCCGGCTTCAGCCACGTGAGCCGGTGAAGCGGGCTCGCGCCGAGTCGGCCGATCGCCTCGAAATGCCCCTTCGACGAGTAGCCCTTGTTGCTCGCCCAGCCGTATCCAGGATGAACGGCATCTTGCTCGATCATCATCGCGTCCCTGTGCACCTTGGCGATCACGGATGCCGCCGACACCGAAGCACAGGACTGGTCCGCCTTGATGCGAGAAACCACCGGGACCCTGACCGGCAAGGCACGGGTGAGGTAGTCGTAGTTGCCGTCAAGCACGATCGTGCATGCTTCGAACGACGCACCGGATGCCTGCAGCACAGCGAAGGCGCGTGCGCCGGCCATGCCGAGGCATGCCATGATTCCGAACTCGTCGATCTCCTCCGCCGACGCCATGCCGACGGCGTGGTAGCGCACCCACTGCATGCACAGCGGCGCAAGCTCTTCGCGCTTGGGCTCGGCGAGCAGCTTCGAGTCGCGCAGGCCTTTCGGCCAGCGTCCGACGTGCGCGTCGACGACGACCATGCCGACGGCGACGGGACCGGCGAGTGCGCCCCTGCCGACTTCGTCGCATCCGATCACGCTCGCACTGCCCGACGCGTGAAGCTCCGTCTCGAACCGGTAGTTCGGCACGACGGGTCGCGCGCGTTTCTTGGGCCGCGCAGGTTTGCCGCCCGCCGCGTTCTCCGCTGTACTCCCGGTCACCACGTGGTCGAGGTTACTGCTTGTCGTCCTCGACGCCGCGGAATACATCCGGGTAGTTCGACAACCAGCTCCAGTGGCTGATCGGCCAGCTGATCAGGATGGCCCTGCCGACGACATCCTTCTCGGGCACGAAGCCCTTGCCTGGCAGATTCTGGTTGCGCGATGAGTCCTGGGAGTCGTAGCGGTTGTCACCCATCACCCAGAGATCACCCTTGGGGACGGTCACGCTGAAGTGCAGGGTCGCGGCGTCGGTGGAACCCGGCTGGATGACCGCGTAGGGCTCCGAGATCGGCGATCCGTTGATCACCAGTTGGCCTAGCGCGTTGCAGCACGACACGTGATCGCCCGGCAATCCGATGACGCGTTTGACGAGGTGGTCGTCACTGTCCGGGGCCGCCAAACCGACCAGAGACAACGCCCACTCGATCGGGTTGACGTTCGACTTCTCGGTCGATGCCGGAAGCCAGCCACCCGGATCCGTGAACACCACGACGTCGCCGCGCTTGATCGGCATGATGTTCGGTTCCAGTTCGTTCACGATGATCAGGTCGTTGATCTGCAGCGTGTTCTCCATCGACCCCGACGGAATATAGAACGACCTGACGACGAACGTCTTGATCAGAAAGGAGACCAGGATTGCGACCAGGAAGATGATCACCAGGTCGCGAAGGAAAAGTTTGACGCTGCGCTGGCGCGTCTTCTTCTCCGAAGCCACGCGGTCCGACCGAGTGGGCAGAGTTTCGTCTGTCATATGTCCTTAACCGCCTGAGCTCCCGTCCTGAAGTGTATTGGATCGGGAGCTCAGAGCCGGCTGCGAATGCACTGCCGGCGGTCGTGTCGAAGGACGCGGCTTACGCGTCGCGCTTTTCCTTGATCTTCGCCTTCTTGCCGCGCAGTTCGCGCAAGTAGTACAGCTTGGCGCGACGCACGTCACCGCGGGTGACGACCTCGATGTGGTCGATGACCGGCGAGTGCACAGGGAAGGTGCGCTCGACGCCGACCTGGAAGCTCACCTTGCGAACGGTGAACGTCTCGCGGACGCCCTCACCGGAGCGCGAGATGACGACGCCCTGGAAGACCTGGATACGGGAGCGGCTGCCCTCGGTGATGTTGACGTGCACCTTGACGGTGTCACCCGGGCGGAAATCCGGAATGTCGGAACGCAGCGAGGCCGCGTCGACGGCGTCGAGGATGTGCATGATGTTTCGCTCTCTGTGCCCGCAACCGGTCGAACACGGATCAGATGGTCTGAAAGAGGTTTGCGTGTCGCTCGCGCCCCGTGACACATGAACACGGTTCGCAGTGCGTGTCTCCCCGGTGGCAGAGACCGTGCCGCGACACAGTCTTCTATTCTGCCATGAAGCCTGGAGGCGACCAAACCGACGTTAGTGGCCACCCTCGTGGACGATGATCACGTCACCGTCGTCGCCGGGTCGCCTGGTGGGGCGCGGAGCAGCGGATGCCTCTGCGACGGCGCCCGAGACCCGGTTGCGCCACTCGCGCGTCAGCTCCCACACGGTCAGCCAGAAGACGCCGAGGCCGAGCACCACACTCGCCACGCCGAACGCGACTCCTGTTGCGCCGAAGAAGCCGAGCCCGATGAGGGCGAGATGCCAGACCACGAGCGCTGCCGCGTCCCACCCGCCGAGCGCGCGGCGTTCGCGAACCCGCGGCCTGAGACGCGTAAGACCGGCGATGACGGCCTGGAAGGCGAAGAGAACGGCGCTACCGAGGAAGAGCAGAAAGAAGCCTCCGGCGCCCCCGCCGAAGATGCCGTAGCCGATGAGGAGCCAGAGTGGCAGCACGGGGATGGCGATCAACTGCCATCTCAGAAGCGCCCTGCCCGGATTCATAGCCCAAGGCTACGCGCGCCCTACGACCACCTGGCTGGGAGTCTGGCGGTGTTCGCCGCCGGCGTGACGGCATCCGCTCGCAGGTGGTGGACGGAGCCACTCAGTCCTCCGCGATCAGATCCGGGCGCACCCGCCTGGTGCGCTCGAGCTGCTGCTCACTCCGCCACTTCGCGATGGCGCCATGGTTGCCGCTGAGCAGGACGGGCGGCACCTCGCGGCCGCGCCACACGGGCGGCTTGGTGTACGACGGGTATTCGAGCAGGCCGTCCTCGTGCGATTCTTCGACGAGACTCTGCGGATTGCCGATCACGCCGGGGATGAGACGCACGATCGCCTCGACCATGGCCATCACGGCCACTTCTCCCCCGTTGAGCACGTAGTCGCCGAGGCTCACGAGGTGAACACGGGCTCGGCCGGCCGCATCGTCGAAGACGCGCTGGTCGATCCCCTCGTACCTGCCGCACCCGAAGACGATGTGCGATTCGGTCGAGAGCCCACGGGCCATGCGCTGCGTGAACACCTCACCGGCCGGCGAGGGGAAGATCACCACAGGGTCGACGTCGTCGACGAGCACGCTGTCCAGAGCCTCGCCCCACGGCTCCGGCTTCATCACCATGCCGGCACCACCGCCGTACGGAGTGTCGTCGACGGTGCGGTGCCTGTCGTGTGCGTGGTCGCGCAGGTCCGCGACCCGCAGGTCGATGATGCCGTTCTGCTTCGCCTTACCGAGCAGCGAGATGTCGAGGGCGTCGAAGATCGCGGGAAAGATCGTCACGATGTCGATGCGCACACCCGAAGTCTAGGAACCGGCGGGCGCGAACGCGAAGACGGGCCGGTCAGGCCTCGGCAGCGAGTCCTTCCGCTGCGTCCAGGTAGCGACGGGCGACGAGGTCGACGAGCCCGGCGGGCGCCGGTGTTCCCGGCACGAGGAGGGTGCCGGACACGACGTCGGCTCCTGCGGCCGTCGCGAGGTCGGCGAACAGTCCGGGGGCGAGCAGGTAGCTGCTCAGGAGCATCCGCGCCGAGGGATGCAGCCGGTGCATCGTCTCGATCGCCGAGCTGAGATGGGGTACGGCGGCGGTGATGAAGCCTGCCGTGACGGGGCGTTCGAGACGGGATGCCAGCATCCGGCCGGCATCGAGGCAGTCCCGCACCGCGCGGTGGTCGCTCGAGCCTGCAGCGGCGAGCACCACGAGGTCGTCGTCGCGCAAGCCGGCCTGGGTGAGCCGCTGAGTGAGCACGTCGATGATGGCGTCGTCCGGCCCGAGCAGGTCGGCGACGCGCACTCTCCGGTCGCGGCGATGAGCGAGTTCGCGGACGAGATCG
>DASZMW010000299.1:0-7748 GCA_035551735.1 Humibacter sp.
CCCCGCGATCGCGTCCACCTTGTCTGCAGCGAGGCAGTCGAAGAAGAAGGGCACGTCATTGCAGTGCACGGCGATGCCGAAGTTCGGCGACCGCCACGAGAACCGGTACAGCCACGTGGGCGCCGCGCCCCTGGCCTGAGCGATCCGGAGCGCGTAGCTGCGGAACATCCGATCGGTGAGGTAATGGCCGATGAACCTCGCAGTGCCGCGCTTCGCGACGTCGCGATTCGCAGCGTGATACGACGAGCGTGCCGGCCCACGCAGTCCGAGCTTGCTGAGCAGGTAGCGCGCCGGAATCCAGCGCAGCTGGCGCTTCGCGACATCCAGCACCATCGAGAACTCGTCGTCGGTGGTACCGAGCACCAGCGGCTTGTCGGCGCCGACACCCGCAGCGAACGCGGCGAGCGCCGTCTGCGGCACGAGGTCGCCGTCGATCACCGGAGTCAGCGTGAGGCCACCGTCGACGAAGGAGCGCAGCCCGTCGACAGGGTCGCCCTCCAGCTCGGGCGATGTCAGCTGCTGCTGGAGTTCGAGGATGCGCTCTTCACTCAGCGCGCAAAACCCTGCACGAGTCGGCTCGACACCGGCGGCATCCGCAAGACGGCGGGCGAACGTCTCGGCATCGACAGCGGATGCCTGCGCGGCCACGCCGGAGATGCAGTACGCCGCCGAGAAGAGGGATCGCGCTGCGGGCATCGCCAGCAGCGTCAGCACGGCGCCGCCACCCGCCGACTGCCCGGCGATCGTGACGCGGTCGGGATCACCCCCGAACGCGCCCACGTTGTCGCGTACCCATTCCAACGCCAGCAGCCAGTCCAGAACGCCTCGGTTCAGCGGGGCATCCTCGATCCAGCCGAAACCGTCGAAGCCCAGCCGGTACGAGATCGACACGGTCACCACGTCGTCGCGGTTGAACGCGGCGCCGTCATACCACGGGCTGGCGGGCGACCCGGCGAAGAAGCCGCCGCCGTGGATGTACACCATGACGGGAAGGGCCGCTCCGGCGACCGGCGCCGGCGTGAAGACGTTGACGTTGAGGGTGGAATCGCCGGGGATGCTCGGTTCGGGAATGAGCGTCACGCCCGGGTCGCCGCGCTGGGCTGTCGCGCCGTACTCGAGCGCATCCAGCACGCCCTCCCACCGCCGAAGGGCGACGGGTGCCGCGAAGCGCAGGTCGCCGATTGGCGCCTCAGCGAACGGGATGCCGAGAAAGGCAGCCGACGCGCCGGGACTCTCTGGCGCCCCACGCCACCTGCCCCGCACGCTGCCACTCGCGGTCTCGACGACGACGTACTCTGCGGCGCTCTGCTCGGGCATGCTTCTCCTCGCGACGATCTCGGACACGTGCGATGTGTCCGATACGAGTATCGGGCTTCGGCGCGCGCAGAGGACGGCTGCACGATGGTCAGAGGGCGTCGCGCGCCACGACCGCAAGGTCCGGATGATCCGCGAACACGCCGTCCACCCCCGTGGAGATGATCACCTCGAACTCGCGCTGCCAGTTGCCGAAGCGATCCGCAGCACCGCCGCGCCGGAACCGCTTGGAGAGGAATCGGTTCTCGGGCCGCAGCGTCCAGGCATAGATCTCGAGGCCGACACCGTGAGCTCGATCGACCAGATCGGTCGTCCCGTCGCCCGCGGCATCGAGCAGCAACGTCTTGCTCACGCTGATGCCGTCGAGTGCGGCGTCTCCGGTCGCGGTCGCCAGCGCGTAGAGTCCTGCGCCGTCGATCTCCTGGGCGTACGTGCGCGCGGACGCACCGTCACGAACGACGGCGTCGTAGGGCGCTCCGCTCGCCTCGATGAGATAGATGATTTTGCCGCGAACACCCCGCTCACGGATGCCCGCCAGCACCGTGCGCTCGAACGACTCGACCACGAGGCGGCCGGCACCGTCCTTCCAGCCGGAGTCCCGCATGACTGCGGCGAACAGCTCGTCCAGTGGCAGACCGAGATCGTGGAAGTAGGTGGCGTGCTTGAGTTCCGCGACGATGCCGAGTGCTCGCCCCGCCCGCTCGGATTCGGCGTCGACCAGCTCGAACAGCTGGGAGAGGCGCATCAGCGGATACCTGCCGTTGAAACTGGAGCTCGCCTGCCGCAGTCCGGGCAGCCGCTCGACGGCGCGCAGGGTGGACAGCTCCGCCCAGGTGAAGTCCTCGGTGAACCAGCCCGTGTGCTTCAGTCCGTCGATCACCTTCGTGGTGCGCAGGTGCGCGAACTCCTTGCGAGAGGCCACGTCGGTGGTGGCCGAGATCTCGTTCTCGTGCCTGATCACGAGCACGCCGTCCTTCGTCGCCACGATGTCGGGCTCGACCGCGTCGGCCCCGAGCGCGAACGCGAGCTCGTACGACGCTCGCGTGTGCTCAGGCCGATAGCCGGGCGCACCCCGATGTCCGATGATCAAGGGAGACGACGGGGTGGGCATGCGCAGATCTTAGCCAGGCGGCATACCGAGTCCGTGAACGCCGTCCTATCCTTCCTCTGCGCCGCGTTTGCTCAGCGGAACCCCAGCCCTCGACGGCGCGCCGTCCGGTAACGTTGATTCATGGCCCTCTCCAATCCCGCTTTCTCGCGCAATCCGGCGTTCAAGCCGAACTCTCCCGTCGACGGCGCAACGGTTGCGACGGAGACCAACGCGCTCGCCACTGCCGACGGCATCCAATCGCTCTACGAGGCTCCGGCCGCGACCTCGACCGACACCGGCCGCATGACCTACGAAGACACCGTCGTGAAGACGGTGCTGCTGTTCGTCGTGATCCTCGCCACCGCGGCGGTCGGCTGGTTCTTCCCCGTGCTGATGCTTCCCGGTGCCATCATCGGCCTCGTGCTCGGCCTGGTGAACTCCTTCAAGCGCACGCCTTCGCCCGCCCTCATCCTGCTGTACGGCGCGGCGCAGGGACTCTTCATCGGCGGCATCTCCGCTCTCTTCGAGAGCCTCTGGAACGGCGTCGTCATTCAGGCCGTCATCGCCACGCTGGCCGTGTTCGCGATCACGCTCGTGCTGTTCTCGTTCGGCAAGGTGCGCGCATCCGCTCGGGCCACCAAGGTGTTCCTCGTCGCGATCATCGGTTACGCGCTGTTCGGCATCGTGAACCTCGTCGTGATGATGTTCGGCGGGTTCAGCCAGTCGTCCACCGGCGGCCCGTTCGGCATCTACTCCATGCCCCTGCCGTGGCTGTTCGGCATTCCGCTTGGCGTGATCATCGGCATCGTCGCCGTGCTGCTCGCGGCGTATTCGCTCGTGCTCGACTTCGACTTCATCCAGAACGGCGTGCGCAACCGCGCGCCGCGGGTGATGGGCTGGTACGGCGCGTTCGGCCTTGCCGTGACACTCATCTGGCTGTACGTCGAGTTCCTGCGCCTCTTCGCGATCCTCGCGGGCGGCGGCGGGCGCGGCTGATCAGCTCCCGCTGCTGAAGCCTCGCTCGGTGATCCCGAACAGCGACCCCGCCGCGGTCTCGCATCTCGAGCACGACCCTGGCACGGGCATCCTGCGCCGCCCCGATCGCGTACGTAACGAGCCGCGCCTGAGAGTCGAGCGCAACGGCGACATCATGCTCGGCGACCGGCAGATCTCCGAGGTCGAGCTGCGACGCATCCTGACCGCGCAGGGCCTCGTGCTGCCGGTGCCGACGAAGGCGACCTACGACCAGACCACCGACGACCTCACCGGATGGCGCTTCATGCTCGCCCCGCGCTGGCTCGGCATGTCGGTGGTGGTGATCCTGTATGCGTCGATCGGCATCGCCGTGATCGCTGCCGCGATCGGCTGGATCGTCACCGATGTGCGGCACGGCAAGGTCAACTCGATCGACTCGCCGATGGCCTACATCGTCGGCGCGTTGCTCTACCTCACGGTCGGCGTCTGGATCTTCGTCTGGGTGGTGCGCGAGAAGCACCAGAAGGTCAACCGGTTCGATCCGAGCATCTGGATCAGCGAGCTGCGACGCATTCGCAAACAGGCGAGCAAACCGCTCGAGGACTCCGAGATCGAAGATCGCATCGTGGACGGCTGGCACGCAGCCATGCCGTCGCGGCCGACGCTGACCTCAGCGGATGCGGCGCCTCCCGCGAACGATTGAGCACGCCGCGGCCCTGCACTCCACTCGTTGTTCGGGGTGCGAGCAGCGCGTCAGTCCTCGTCGTGCCTGCCGCTGGCCATGCCCTCCTTGATGGCATCCATCACGGTGGAATCCGCCAGCGTTGAGACGTCGCCGACCTCGCGGTTCTCAGCGACGTCGCGCAACAGACGCCGCATGATCTTGCCGCTGCGAGTCTTGGGCAACTCGGCAACGATCATGATCTGCCGCGGCCGGGCGATCTTGCCGATCTGCGTCGCGACATGCTCGCGCAACTCGGCGATGGCATCCTCACCGCCGTCGCCAGCCTCGGCACGCAGGATCACGAACGCCACGATCGCCTGACCTGTGATCTCGTCGCTCGCGCCGACGACGGCCGCCTCGGCGACGATCGGGTGTGAGACCAGCGCCGACTCGATCTCGGTGGTGGAGAGCCGGTGACCGGAGATGTTCATCACGTCGTCGACGCGGCCGAGCAGCCAGAGGTCGCCGTCCTCGTCCTTCTTCGCGCCGTCACCAGCGAAGTACACGCCGGGAAAACGCGACCAGTACGTCGACAGGTAGCGGTCGTCGTCGCCCCAGATCGTGCGCAGCATGCTGGGCCACGGCTCGGTGATGACGATGTAGCCGCCCTCGCCGTTCGGCACGGGCTCGCCCGACTCGCTGTAGACATCGACGCTGATGCCGGGCAGCGCACGCATCGCGGCCCCCGGCTTGCCGTGGGTGACACCGGGAAGCGGACTGACCATGATCGCGCCGGTCTCGGTCTGCCACCAGGTGTCGACGACGGGCGTCGTGTCGTGTCCGACATGGTGTCGGTACCAGACGTACGCCTCAGGATTGATGGGCTCACCCACCGAGCCGATCAGACGGAGGCTCGACAGGTCGTACTTCTCCGGAATCTGCGCTCCCCATTTCATCAGCGTGCGGATTGCCGTCGGCGCGCAGTAGAGCTGCGTCACGTGGTACTTGTCGATGATCTCCCACCAGCGGCCCTGGTGCGGCGAATCCGGCGTTCCCTCGTAGAGCACGGATGTCGCGCCGTTCGCGAGCGGTCCGTAGACGATGTAGCTGTGGCCCGTGACCCAGCCGATGTCGGCGGCCGTCCAGTAGACATCCTCGGCGGGCTTCAGGTCGAACACCGCCCAGTGCGTATAGGCGGCGCCCGTGAGGTACCCGCCCGAGGTGTGCAGGATGCCCTTCGGCTTGCCCGTCGTTCCGGAGGTGTACATGACGTACAGCGGATGCTCGGCATCGAAGCTCTGCGCCTCGTGCACTGGTGATGCGGTGTCGACGACGTCGTGCCACCAGACGTCCCGCCCCTCGACCCACTCGACGTCTCCGCCGGTGCGCTTGACCACCAGCACGGCGTCGACGTCTGCGCCGTCGGCGATCGCCTTGTCGACGGCCGGCTTGAGCGGAGCAGGATTTCCCTTGCGAAAGGCCCCGTCGGCCGTGATGACGACGCGTGCCGAGCAGTCCTCGATCCTCGCGCGCAGCGCCTCGGCCGAGAAGCCTCCGAAGACAACGGTGTGCGGCGCTCCCAACCGGGCGCAGGCGAGCATCGCCACCACGGTCTCGGGAATCATCGGCATGTAGATGGCGACCCGGTCGCCCTCCTTCACGCCGAGGTCGGTCAACGCGTTCGCCGCCTTGCAGACGAGCTCGGTCAGCTCGCGGTACGTGATCACACGGGAATCACCGCGGTCGCCCTCGAAGTAATAGGCGACCCGGTCGCCGTAACCGGCGGCGACGTGACGGTCGAGACAGTTGACCGCGACGTTCAGACGTCCACCCGTGAACCACTTCGCGAACGGTGGGTTCGACCAGTCGAGCACCTCGTTCCATGGTGCGTCCCACTGCAGCCGGCGTGCTTGCGTCTCCCAGAAGAGCAGGCGATCGGCGGCGGCCCGGTCGTAGGCATCCGCCGTGACGTTCGCATTCGCGGCGAGTTCGGGCGGCGGGGCGAATCGGCGGTTCTCGTGCAGCAGGTTCTCGATGGTTTGATCTGTGTTCTGAGCCATTGACGCAGCCCCTAGGCTCGTACGCCGAGCGGCAGCACCGTGCGCTTGAAGGTGAAGTTCGTGACTGTGGCGAACGATCCGTACCAGGCGAGAAGTGCTGTGATGAGGCCGAGGTATCCGCCGACGTAGTTCCACGGGCTCGCAGCGATCCACGCACCGAGCATCAGCGCCAGGAAGGTCAAGGTCAGCGCGACGAACACGAGGAAGACGACCATGTTCGTGCGCCAGGCCGCGATCATCATGTAGCAGGTGAAGATCGCCCAGGCCAGCAGGTACAGTCCGATGCCCTTTGTCGCGTCGGAGCCGAGCTTGGTCGCGGTGTTCAGGTACCAGAACGACAGCCAGAACAGCCCGTACGAACTGAATGCGACGGCCCCGAAGGTGTTGTGGTTCGCGAATTCCCAGACCCCAGCGATCACCTGACCGACTCCGCCGTAGAACATGGCAAGGCCGAACACGACGGGCGTGACGTCGGCGGGCAGCCATCCGGCATTGATCGCGCTCAGCACGAACGTCGTCATCGCGAACGCCGCGAGGCCGAGGGCCGCAGGGTCTCCGAACGGAACGGGTTTCGCCGCGACCGCAGCCGGGGCGGACTCAGTGATGTGTGTCGACATTGAAGGCGACTCCTCTGAATACGGATCGGCACCATTGCCGGTCACCTGTTTGCCACCGTACGCTCAGGCGGTTCTCAGGTCTATAGCGAAGCTATTCAATTCGCATGCGAATTCGCGCAGGAATCGCGTGCGGGTCGCCCGTGCGCGCCCCTCCGCCGATCGAGTAGCGCTCGGCGAAGCCGCACGCGTATCGACACCCTTCTGGCGTGTGATCTCGAGAGGCATCCGCTGTGCGGTCGCTACTCCCACTCGATCGTGCCAGGGGGCTTCGACGTGACGTCGAGCACCACTCGGTTCACCTCGTCGACCTCGTTCGTGATGCGATTCGAGATGCGGGCCAGCACGTCGTAGGGCAGGCGCGTCCAGTCGGCCGTCATGGCGTCCTCGGAGCTCACCGGACGCAACACGATCGGATGTCCGTACGTTCGCCCGTCCCCCTGCACACCCACCGACCGCACGTCGGCCAGCAGCACGACAGGGCACTGCCAGATCTCGGCGTCGAGGCCGGCGGCACTCAGCTCGTGCCTCGCGATGGCATCCGCTTTGCGCAGCAGCTCGAGACGCTCGCGCGTCACGTCTCCGACGATGCGGATGCCCAACCCTGGTCCGGGGAACGGCTGGCGCGACACGATCACCTCGGGCAGGCCGAGCTCGCGGCCCACGGCCCGCACCTCGTCCTTGAACAGCGCACGCAGCGGTTCGACGAGTTCGAACTGCAGGTCTTCGGGCAACCCGCCGACGTTGTGGTGGCTCTTGATATTCGCCGTGCCGGTGCCTCCGCCGGACTCCACGACGTCGGGATACAGCGTGCCCTGCACGAGAAAGCGCACCGGGTCGCCGTCAGCAGCGGCCTCCGCGACGAGCTCGGCCTGGGCGCGCTCGAAGGTGCGAATGAATTCGCGGCCGATTATCTTGCGCTTGTCCTCCGGGTCGGACACCCCGGCGAGCGCGTCCAAGAATTGACCAGCTGCGTCGACGACGACCAATTGCACGCCCGTGGCGGCGACGAAGTCACGCTCGACCTGCTC
>DASZMW010000300.1:0-6685 GCA_035551735.1 Humibacter sp.
CGGGGTCTCCACGGTCATCCGCTCGGCAGTACAGCCCGGCGTCGTAGAGCGCCTTCGACAGGAATCCGCGTAGCAGACGCTCGGACTCCTCGTCGTTGAACGTCTCCTTCGTCTTCTTGTCCTTCACCAGCTCGATGCCGAAGAAGTAGCCGGCGCCACGCACGTCTCCGACGATCGGCAGGTCGAGCAGCGTCTCGAGCTCAGCACGGAAGAGCGGTGAGTTCTCGCGCACGTGCTCGTTGAGGCGTTCCTCCTCGAAGATGTCGAGGTTCTCCAGTGCAACCGCGGCCGAGACAGGATGCCCGCCGAACGTGTATCCGTGCGGGAAGGAAGCCTCCCCGTGCTTGAACGGCTCGTACAACTTGTCGCTGACGATGCAGGCGCCGATCGGCGAGTATCCGCTCGTCATGGCCTTCGCACACGTGATCATGTCGGGCTGATAGCCGAGCTCGTCGCACGCGAACATGCTGCCGATGCGACCGAACGCGCAGATCACCTCGTCGCTGACCAGCAGCACGTCGTACTCGTCGCAGATCTCGCGCACGCGCTGGAAGTATCCGGGAGGCGGAGGGAAGCATCCGCCCGCGTTCTGCACCGGCTCGAGGAAGATCGCCGCGACGGTGTCAGGACCTTCGAACTCGATCATCTCCGCGATGCGATTCGCGGCCCACTGACCGAACGCCTCGAGGTCGTCTGCCGGAGCGCCGTGCTCGGCTGCGCGATAGAAGTTGGTGTTCGGCACCCGGAAACCGCCGGGCGTGAGCGGCTCGAACATCTGCTTCATCTCGGGGATGCCGGTCAGCGCCAGCGCGCCCTGCGTCGTGCCGTGGTACGCGATGGAACGCGACAGCACCTTGTGCTTCGTCGGCTTGCCGCGCAGCTTCCAGTAGTACTTCGCGAGCTTGAACGCGGTCTCGACGGCTTCGCCTCCACCGGTGGTGAAGAACACGCGATTCAGGTCGCCGGGCGCATAGCCGGCGAGCCGGTCGGCGAGTTCGATGGCCGACGGATGCGCGTACGACCAGATCGGGAAGAACGCCAGCTGCTCCGCCTGCTTGGCGGCCACCTCGGCCAGCCGCTTGCGGCCGTGGCCGGCGTTCACCGTGAACAGTCCGGCGAGTCCGTCGATGTACTCCCTGCCCTGGATGTCCCAGATCTTGTGGCCCTCACCGCGAACGATGATGGGCACGCCTGAGCCGTCCTCCATCACCGACTGCCTGGCGAAGTGCATCCACAGATGGTCGCGGGCCTTCGCCTGCAGTTCTGCGTCGTCGTAGCCGGATGCTGTCGTCACGGTCTGCGTGCTCGTCATTGTGCCCTGCCTTCCCGTCGCCATGCGCGACGAAACGTCATCCCACCATTCTGCTGACGACGGATGCCGACGGTCAGCCCGCGCGGACGAATCGCCCGATTCCCCCGCGATTCACGCTCGACCGTCCCCCGCACTCCCGCCCGCCGGTCCGCGCCGCCAGGCCGCGCCGCCGGTCGAACTAAGGGAGGCCTAGCATCGGGAGGATGAAGCGCGCCAAGGCGGGCATGCTCACCATGCTCATCGTCTGCATCTCGGCACTCTCGCTGAACGGATGCTCCGCCACTGCACGCCCGCACGCCGCGACGACGACCGCCGCGACTCCTGCACCGGTGGCATCCGTCGCGCCCTGCCTGGCCGACGAACAGCACGTTCGCGCGGCCACCGTCGACGGCATCGACGTGCAGGTTCTCGGCACGTCGTCGCGCGCCGTCGTCATCTCCAACCAGAGCGGTCAGGACCTCTGCGGCTGGAAAGACCTCGCCGACACCCTGGTTGCGCAGGGCGACGAGGTGGTGCTCTACGACTACCTCGGGGCCGCCGACGACAACGCCGAGGCGATCGCATCGTGGATGCGATCCAACGGCGCGCAGAGCGTAGCCCTGCTGGGCGGATCCCAGGGGGCCAAGGCCTCGATCATCGCCGCAGCATCGTTGAAGACGCCGCCAGATGCGCTCGTTGCGCTTTCGGCCGAGCAGTATCTGGAGGGCGAAGACGTGGCGAAGTCCGCCGCGAAGCTGCGCTGTCCGACACTCTTCGTCACGGCGGATCACGATCCATTCGACTCCACGTCGGCGAACGAGGAGTTCCAGCAGGATGCCCCGCCCGGCATCAGCACCCTCACCGTGGTGCCCGGATCGGATCACGGCATCCAGCTGTTGGGTCACACCGACGTGCGCGCGCAGGTGCTCGCGTTCCTCGCCGCGCACCTGGGCGGCGAGGGCTGAGGCCGTGAGAACCACCGTCGGGTCTCGATACGCGACTGCTAGCGCAGGCGCTACTCGACCAGCTGGGAGCGACTGCTTGCGCAGGCGCTACTCGACCAGCGGGGAGCAGCTTCGCCGCGTGCTACTGGACCAGCGGCGACGAGTCGACCGGCGTCGACTGTGTGCGTCGCGTCATCTGCATGACCCGCAGCACGAGGTTGCGGGTGCCGAGCCCGAACGCGGTCTTCGGCACCACCTGGCCGGCCGCGGAGCGCACGCCGCGCTGCTTCGGACCCACGAGCATTCTGTGCCGTCGTTCGTACTCCGCGAAGGCGATCTCGGGGTCGCCTGGATGCGCCGCGACCGCATCCGACAGGGTCTTCGCGCCGACTATTGCGAGACTCGAGCCGTCGCCGAACAGCGAGACCGATGATGCGGCATCTCCAAGCAGCGCGACGCGCCCGTTCGACCACGAATCGAGCCTGATCTGCGTCACCGCGTCGAAGTAGACCTCGTCGGCGGTAACGAACCGTTCCACGAACTCCGGAACGCGCCATCCGAGGCCCGCGTAGGCATCCGTCACGATCTCTGCGGGTTGCGCGGCGTCGCGATGGTCGTATTCGCGGTCGCTGTGGAAGATGAAGGCGCCGATCGGAATGCCGTTCGAGGGATGCAGACTGAACGATCGTCCTGGCACGCCGAGCATGACCATTTCGGCGGGGTCGACCTCGGCGCCGGGTGCCGAGACGGTGCCGACGAACATGCCGAGACGGTGGGCGAATCGCTCCTCCGGGCCGAATTCGAGCGCGCGTACGCGCGAGTGCTGGCCGTCCGACCCGATCACCAGTTCGTAGTCGCCGGTGCCGCCAGCCTCGAACTCGACGGCGACGCCCGTCGGGGACTGCTCGAGCGAGGCGATCGCATCGTCGAACCGCACGTCGGCTCTTGTCGCGGCCGCATCGAGCAGCACGCCCGCGAGGTCCGCCCTCGGCACCTCGATGCTCTGCTTCGACCAGCTGACAGCGGATGTCGGCACCGCGGCCACGCGACGCCCCTTGCGATCGACCAGGACGAGGCGTCGCACGCTCGTGGCCGCCGCTCGGATGCGCTCACCGACACCCATGCCCTCGACGATCCGCAGAGCGTCGTCTCGTACGTCGACCGGATTGCCGCTGGATCGCTGTCCGGTCGCCTTCTCGACGACCGTCACGTCCCAGCCCGCGCCGGCCAGCTGCCAGGCCAGGGTCGAGCCGGCAATGCCGGCCCCTGAGATCAACGCCCTGCGTGTCATGATGTCTCCTCACTGTTCGCACTCAATGCAAGTTCGCATTGAGTGCAATATAGCAACGAATGCTAGAATCGCAATGTGAAGCAGGAACCGGCATCCGCGCCCGAGCAGTCGATGCGCGAGCGCAAACGCAACGAGACCCGCGAGCGCATCGTGAGGGCCGGAGTCGAGCTCTTCGCCTCGAAGGGCTACGACGAGACGACAGTGGCCGACATCGCGGCAGCGGCGGACATCGGCACTCGCACCTTCTTCGGGTACTTCGCGGGAAAAGACGCGCTCCTCTTCGGCGCCGGCAGCAGCAGGACCGAGCTCGCGGTGCGGATCATCGGCGAGGCGGCGCCCGACGAGCAACCCGCACGGGTCCTGCTTCGCGCCCTGGATGAAGCGTCGACGGACTCGGACGAGGACCTCGTGAACGAACGGGCAGTCCTGCGTCTGCGCCTGGTCGGGTCCGTGCCCGCAGTGCGGGCGCGAGGCGCACTCGCCCAGCTCGAGGGCGTCAAAGCAATCGGCGACGCGCTCCTCACCCGATTCCCGGCGTTGGATGCCGCCCAAGCCTCCGGACTGGCCGGGGCGTTCGTGGGCGCCAGCGCAGCCGCGGTGCAGACCGTGCTGCTCGACGCGACCGCGGGGACGCCGGCCGAGCGGGCGGCGCGCATCCACTCTGCTGTCGCCGCCGGGCTCGGCGTGGTCGAGTGACGCTGCGGCCCGCTGCCCGGAAAGACGAAGGCACCCCATGACCACGATCGCCGAGGTTCGCCTCCACCGCAGAACGGTCCAGCTGGTGCGCCCGTTCGTCACGGCCGTGCGCACCGCCACCTCCATCGACGCCATGCTCGTCGAGGTCGTCGACAGTGACGGGCGCAGCGGATGGGGCGAGGCACCGACGAGCTGGCGTGTCACCGGCGAGAGCGTCGCGAGCGTGACGGCAGCCGTCGAAGGTCCGCTGAGCGAGGCGGTAGTAGGGCTGCCGGTCGACGACCCTGCCGGCGCGAGCCTTGCTCTGGAGCGTGCGGTCGTGCGCAACTCGGCGGCCCGCATGGGCGTGGACTGCGCGATCTACGACCTCGCTGCGCAGCAGGCGGGGGTCGCGCTGCATCGGCTGCTCGGAGCATCCGCTGCCCGGGTGCGCACCGATATGACGCTTTCCGCTGTGACAGACGCCACCAGCATTGACGCGCTCGTCGAGACGGCCGTGCGACATCGGGATGCCGGCTTCCACACCCTGAAGCTCAAGGTCGGTGCCGGCGCGGACGACGTCGCCGCCATGCGTGCCGTGCGGGATGCCGTCGGCCCCGAGATCACGCTGCGCGCCGACGCCAACCAGGGGTGGCTGCCCGAGCAGGCCGTCGACGTCATCCGCGCGTGGGAAGACCTCGGCCTCGCCGTTCAGCTGATCGAACAGCCGGTACAACGTGACGACCTCGACGCCCTCGCGTTTGTGACGGCGCACGTCGACACCCCGGTGCTCGCCGACGAAAGCGTCTGGACGACCAGGGACGCCCGCGAGGTGATCGCCCGCAACGCGGCGGACCTGATCAACATCAAGCTCGCCAAGACAGGCGGCATTCGCGAGGCTCTGAACGTGCGCGACCTCGCGGCGAGCGCCGGCATCGCCACGATCGTCGGCTGCATGATGGAGAGTCAGGTGGGCATCGCCGCGGCCGCTGCGGTCGCCGCGGCGGTCGACGGTCCGGCGGCGGGCATTGCGCATGACCTCGATGCTGGGCTGTGGATGAGCGAGTCGCCCGTGCGGGGCGGCATCCGCTACGACGGCGAGATCGTCACGACGTCCGATCGGCCTGGTTTGGGAATCTCGGGCTTCTAGCCTCCGCTCGTCGACCAGCGAAGTCGCTCACATCCAGGACTTCAGCTTCTCGGGGTTGCGGATCGTCCAGATGTGCTTGATGCGGTCCCCCTCGACCTCGAACGCGTACACGGCGACGGTGACGCCGTCGCGCTGAGCGATCAGACCGGGCTGCTCGTTGACCGTGCGTTCCGAGATGATCAGGTCCCGGAAGACACCCTTCAACTTCACGAACATGCCGGCGATCTGGTCGATGCCCTCGATCGGGCGCAGCACGGTGCTGACGCGTCCGCCACCGTCGCTGGTCGCGGTGACTTCGGGATCGAGCAGACCGACCAGCGCGTCGATGTCACCGGCCTCCCATGCCGTCTTGAAGTCCCTGATGATGCTCGCCTGCTGCGCCGTGGGCGTCGAGGGGCTGCGCGAGTCACGGATGCGTCTGCGTGCCGACGAGGCCAGTTGCCGGCACGCCCCCGGCGAGCGCCCGACGATGTCGCCCACCTCGGCGAAGGAATAGCAGAACACGTCGTGCAGGATGAACGCCACGCGCTCCGCGGGCGTCAGCGCCTCGAGTACGACGAGGAACGCCATGTTGATCGACTCGTCGAGCGTGACACGGTCAGCCGGGTCGACCGAGGCTCCGCCGGACCGTCCGGTGAGCCATTGCGTCGACTCGGGAACCGGCTCGGGGATCCACTCCCCAACGTAGCTCTCGCGTCGCACCCGTGCAGACGACAACACGTTGAGGCAGAGCCGGCTGGTGACCGTCGTGAGCCAGGCGGCCGGCGAGCGGATCGCATCCTGCTCGTCCGGAGACATGCCGTACCAGCGCTCGTACGCCTCCTGCACGACGTCTTCGGCGTCGGCCAAGGAACCGAGCAGCCGATAGGCCAGGCCGATCAGCTGTCGTCTGGTTTCGTCGACCACGCCGAGGCCTCGATCGTCGCTGTTTCTGGATGCGCCGTTCTCTGACGTGGTGGTCATGATCTCGTCGACTCCCTCTGAACTCATTCTTCCCTCATAGGTACGACAGCGCAGCAGACCGATACGTCAGGTTTGCCCGTCACCCGACCGACGTCCTGACGTTCCGCGACGTTGTGCTGTCGATCTAGTGAGACGTCGTGAAGCACACGGCGACCGAGAGACCAAGAGACCGAGAGACCGGGAGAAGGGAACGTCGTCATGACGGCATCCGAGAAGAACATGCGTCACAGGGTCGTCGTCATCGGCGGCGGATACTCCGGCGCACTCGCCGCCAACCACCTGCGGCTGCGAGACGACATCGACATCACGCTCGTGAATCCTCGACCGGAGTTCGTCGAGCGCGTGCGTTTGCACCAGCTGGTCGCCGGCAC
>DASZMW010000301.1:0-1890 GCA_035551735.1 Humibacter sp.
TGAACTCTATCGTGCTACCAAGACGCTGGCCGCGAACGAGGGTCGCACCATGACCTCGCTCATCGAGGAGGCGCTTCGAACGCGATTGGCGGGCGTCGACCGAGAACGCGTTCCCTTCCGCATCGACGCGTTCGATGGTGGTGGCGCACTGCCTGGTATCGACCTCGCTTCGAACGCCGATCTCCTCGATCGAATGGAATCCTGACGGTGCGCATGGTCGACGTGAATGTGCTCGTTGGCGCCTACCGCGTCGACGCTCCCCACCACGATGAGCTCGCATCATGGCTCGAGAGCGAGGTCAATGGCCCGGCGCCGCTCGGCATCACTGATTCGGTACTCGCCGGATTCGTTCGCATCGTCACCCATCCGCGAGTCTTCACGGTTCCGACACCGATCGACGTCGCCATCGCTCAAGCGACCGCCCTGCGCGAGTCGTCAGGTACCGTCGTCGTTCAGCCTGGCGCGAGCGTGTGGGGAATCTTCGCCTCGCTCTGCTCGAGCGGTAATGCGAAAGGCAATCTGGCTGCTGATGCCATGCATGCGGCCACAGCGATCGAGGCGGGTGCGACGTGGGTGACGCTCGACCGCGACTTCGCCCGGTTCTCCGAGCTCGTCACCGAGTCGCCCCTGGCGGAGTGAAGCGATCGCATCAGCCGCGGGGGCGCAGGCGCAGGCCGGCCATGCCACCGTCGACCTCGAGCGCGGTGCCGGTCGTGGAACCGGCGGCGGGGCTCGCGAGGTAGGCGACGGCATCCGCGATCTCGTCCGCCGAGACGAGGCGGCCATGCGGCTGGCGTGCAGCCAGTGCGGTGCGCTCAGCGGCCGGATCGGCTGCCGAATCCAGCAACCTTCCGACCCACGGGGTGTCGGCCGTTCCGGGGCTCACTGCGTTGACACGGATGCCCTCAGCCAGGTGATCCGCGGCCATCGCGCGGGTGAGCGACAGCACTGCACCCTTCGACGCCGAGTACAGCGCGCGTTCGGGCAGCCCTGCGGTCGCCGCGACGGATGCCGTGTTCACGATCGCCGCCGACGGTGACGTGCGCAGGTGGGGGAGTGCTGCGCGCGAGACGCGCGCCATCCCCACCACGTTCACGTCGAGCACGCGATGCCACTCGTCGTCGGAGTTCGCGGCGACGTCGCCCTGCGCTCCGATGCCCGCATTGTTGATCACGATGTCGAGTCGGCCGAACTCGTCGATCACCTGCTGCACTCCGGCGACCACGTGCGCGTCATCGGTCACATCGACGCGCACGGCGAGGTCGGCGTCGTCGCTGCTCACGGCATCCGTGTCCCGGTCGAACACGGCGACGCGTGCCCCGTCGGCGCGCAGGCGGCGCGTAATCGCGGCCCCGATGCCGGATGCTCCTCCCGTGACGATCGCGACGAGTCCGGTGAAGTCGGTGGCCATGTCGGTCCTTTCAAGCGTGTTTTCGCCGATTCTTCCACAGCGTTCCCCGATTGACACCATAAACATCGGATGTTTAGGCTGGCGATGCGTCACCCGGTCGTCGGGCTTCGTCGTATGCCCCGAAAGGACACCATGAGCACGATCGTCGCCGTCGACACCAGGGATGTACGGTTCCCCACCTCGCTCTCGCTCGACGGGTCGGATGCGATGAATCCGGACCCCGACTACTCCGCCGCGTACGTGAGCATCCGCACCGACGCTGCCGACGAGAACGCCGGGCTCACCGGAGACGCTTTCGTCTTCACGATCGGGCGCGGCAACGACGTGCAGGTCGCAGCACTCGACGCGCTGCGCGACCATCTCATCGGGCAGGATGTCGAGGCGCTTCTCGCCGACATGGGCGAGGCATCCCGCCGCCTGATCCACGACTCGCAGCTGCGCTGGCTCGGCCCGGAGAAGGGCGTCATGCAGATGGCCAT
>DASZMW010000302.1:0-3038 GCA_035551735.1 Humibacter sp.
CCGACCGCGCTGCAACACTATGTGCGTCACCAGGACGAACACTGTATTAACTCTGACCCACCCCTGGGAGTAAGTCGGGCGCTAGCCGAGTATCCAGCTCCCTGAGCGACCGAAGCGAGTCGACTGGGGTGTGCTTCAGCGACGAGCCTTTCGCGCGGCGCGGTTGCGGGCGAAGATCCAGCCGACGATGCCGCCGACGATGAACACGAGAAGCACTACCACCCACGTCGGCCACTCCACATGCCAGAACAGCAGGAAGATCTTCGACGTCTCGTCGGCGACTCCGTTCTGAATGGCGATGATGATCAGGAGGATGACGAGGATGATCGCCAGCCACTTGCGCTTGAGGAACCTGACGAAGCCGTTGTCACGCTTCTCGGATGTGTCGCTCATGGATTGCCCTTCGGGTGGAACTGCCGTCGCGACGGATGCGCGCTGCCGCTCATTCTGGCCCGCAGAGGCGTGCTCGGGGAAGCCCTCGCAGCGAGGGTGACGAATTGCGGCGGTCTGTCCGGTCCTCAGGCCTGCTTCGCGGCGGCCTTGAGCGCCTTCTTGGTCTCGCGGACTCTGGCGAGGGATGCCTCGTCCACGATGTCCGCGACCGACCGGTGCGATCCGGGCTCGCCGTACGCGCCTGCGGCCTCGCGCCATCCCGCGCCCTCGAAGCCGTATTGCTTGCCGAGCAGCGCGACGAAGATGCGCGCCTTCTGATCGCCGAACCCCGGCAGCGCCTTCAGCCGCTTGAGCACCTCGCGTCCGTCCGGATCGCCTTGCGTCCAGATAGCCGAAGCGTCGTCGCCCCACTCGTCGACGATCGCGCGGCAGACGGCTTGGATGCGACCGGCCATCGACCCCGGATACCGGTGCACAGCGGGCGGGGTGGAGCAGAGCTTCGCGAAGGCATCAGGATCGGCGGCGGCGATCGTGGCGGCATCCAGACCGCCCATTCGATCGCGGATCTTCTCCGGACCGCTGAACGCGGTCTCCATCGCCACCTGCTGATCGAGCAGCATTCCGATGAGCAGGGCGAGCGGATCGGATGACAACAGGGCGTCGGCGGCCGCATCGCCGGTGATGTGCAGGGTACCGGTCATGTCCTCATCCTTCCATCGCCCCGGTGCGCTGCGCGAGGGATGTGCGTCGCACCGCTCAGTGCGCTGGACCTCGCTTCGCTCGCTCATGGGAACTGGGTGGTTGACGATGTCGGTGGTGGGGTCTTGCATGGAGTCGTTCGAGCGACGCGATCGAGGTGCGGAGGCATCCATGGTGCAGGCAATCACGGTACGCGAGTTCTACGAGGCGGTTCCGGGTGACGACTGGCATCGTGCTTATGGCGGAGCGACGGCGTACTTCGTCACTGGTTCCTTCGCGAAGGGGCTGCAATTGGTCAACGCGATCGGCGCGCTCGCGGATGCCGCCGACCACCATCCCGACATCGACTTGCGCTACGGTGCGGTCGTCGTGCGGCTGCGCACGCACGAGGTGCAGGGGCTGAGCGAGCGCGACTCCGCACTCGCGGTCAAGATCTCGGATGCCGCGCGGGAGCTGGGCATCCGTTCGGAGCCCGCACAGATCCACACGGTGCAGATCGCCATCGACGCCCTCGACATTTCGAAGGTGCTTCCGTTCTGGGAGGCCGTGCTGGCCTACGAACGACGAGGCGACGACGATCTGGTCGACCCTCGCCGCATCGGGCCATCGGTCTGGTTCCAGCAGATGGATGCCCCGCGGCCGCAGCGCAATCGCATCCACATCGACCTCGCGCTGCCCCGCTCCCAGGCCGAAGGGCGCATCGCGGCGGCGATCGCCGCCGGCGGACACGTCGCGAGCGACGCCTTCGCACCGCACTGGTGGACCCTGGCCGACGCGGAGGGCAACGAGATCGACCTTGCCCCATGGGTCGACGACACCGATTGGGAGGACGACGAGGGCTGAGCGCTGATTACGCCTCGCGTGCAACCTCGCCTCGATCGCGCGGAACGTCGCGGCGGTCGCGCGGCAGCACAAACCCGGCGACGATCAGCCACAGCAGTCCGGCGAAACGACCGATCGGCAGTCCGATGCTCGCCGCCGGCCAGATCAAGGCGAAAAATGACAACTCCGCGATCGCAGCGATCACCAGGCCGACCCACGCGAACCAGCGCGGGGTGAGCCGCAGGACGAGCGAGGGAACTGCCGCTCCAGCGATCAGCAGGCCGATGCCGCCGACGAACCCGACGCCGCCGAGGGCGTAGGTGAGGTAGGCGAAGGCGTGCACGAGCGCGGGGCTCATGCCGCTGATCGATTGGCCGAGCACCCAGCCGGTAAGGCCGGAGGCGCCGAGGAACACGCTTGCGGCGATGCCGCCGTAGTACCCGATGGCCGGACCGGGAACTCGAATGCCGAGGCGGAGCATCCGCGCGTAAGTGGTCGCAGCGTAGATGCCGAGCGGCACCGACGCTGCGAATGTGAAGAACCCGCTGATCGTGGCGGCGGCGGGGTTGTGCGCGTAGTAGGCGGCGACATCCGCGGTGCTGCCGAGCGGAGAGGGCACTGCACCACCTCCGACGGCAGCGCTGATCGCGATGCCGGCGAGCGTGAGCACGGTCGCGACGATGGCGAGGATGCCGGCGTGCGGTCCGTCGGGACGGCGCACCGCGTGAGCCGTGGTGGGCGATGTCATGGTGTCGCTCCTTCGTCAATTCATTACAACACGCAATGATTACATCACAGAATCATTCTGTCAACGCTGTATTCTGGATGGGTGCCAACACATCGCCCCGCCCGGATCGGCTTTCTGCTCAGCCAGCTCGGCGCCCACGCGTCGCGACGCTTCGACGAGCGAGTTGCCGAGCTCGGGCTCACGGCGCAGCAGGCGGGTGTGGTGCGCATCCTCGGCAGACAGCCTGGCGTCAGCCAGCGCGACCTCGCCGATCGGCTGGGACTCGTGCAAAGCCGCATGGTCGCGCTCATCGATGGGCTCGAGCACGACGGACTCGTGGCACGCGTGCGCAGCGCGTCCGATCGCCGTAGCTACGAACTGACGCTCACGGATGCCG
>DASZMW010000303.1:0-11572 GCA_035551735.1 Humibacter sp.
CTCCACGTCGGCCGTCAGCCCCCGGAGGGATACTCCCCTGCTTCCGCCAGGAGTGTCGGCAGGGCGGCAACACTCGGCAGCAGATGCGTGTGCGGATGCCTGCCCAGCGCATCCCCATCGCTCGCCCCGGTAAGCACGCCCACCACGTACCGCGCGCCAGCGTTCACCCCTGCACCGAGGTCGTTAGGGGTGTCCCCCGCAACCAGCACGTCTGCGACGCTGCGCACGCCAGTCTTCTCCATGCTGCGGAACACCAGGTACGGCGCCGGTCGCGAGGCCGTGACATCGTCGGCCGTGACGAGTGCATCGACGTCGTCGCCGACGACCCAGCCGACGGCATCCAGCAAGGACCGTGCGACGTCGAGGGTGTAGCCGGTCTGCAGCGCCACTTTCACCCCTCGCGCGCGGAGGTCGGAGACCGCGTCTCGCACACCGGTGAACAGCGTGGCCGGCGTTGCCGCGTAGGCGTCGTCCAGCCTTGCCGAGAACACCGCGAAGACGTCGTCGGTCTTCGCCGGGTCGTCACCGAGCTCGGTCAGCAGGCCATGGATCGCCTCGCGCTTGCCTGTGCCGGTCCAACGCGCCAGTACGTCAGCCGGCACCGGAGTCCCGATCGCTTCGGCGACGGACTGCTCGAGCACGTCGTAGACCGCTCCGCCCTCGTCGATCGTGGTTCCCGCCATGTCAAGTGAGACGAGTCGGATGGTCACGTGGTTCCTCCTGGTTGGCTGATCTGGCGGGCGACGAACGGTCGCTGCGTCGAGTGGGAACGCGCGTTGTGCACGATCAGCTCCGCGCGATCGGGGCGGTAGCGATCGTCGGAGTATTCGAGTACCTCGCCGTCGTTCGACGAGGTGACCCGTTGCACGCGCAGCAGCGGGGTGCCGACGGCGACGGCGAGCAGGTCGGCGTCTGTCGCGTCGGCGGCGACCGCGTCGATGACGTGCTCTCCGCGATCCAACGGAACTCCCCTACCGATCAAATACTCGAAGAGCGAGCCGGAGTCGGTGTCGAACTCGAAGAGGAGCCGTCCGACCACGGCCACGAAGGCCGTGCGCTCGAGCATCGCCGCCTGCCCGTCGATGGAGCGCACCCTGAGCAGCTCCACCACGTTCTCGGATGCCGGGATCCCGAGCCGCTCCGCCACGATCTCGTCCGGCCGGCGAAGCGCGATCTCGACAGTGCGCTGGCCCGGCACGCGGCCGATCGTGTGAACCCATGACGAGAACGAGAAGAAGTCGTCGATCGACTGCGCCAGCGGCGCCCTGCTGACGGTCGGCACCTTGCCCTGGCTGGTCTCGATGAGTCCCTCGGCGCTCAGCGCCGAGATCGCCTGACGAACCGGTCCGCGGGACGCGCCGAACCGAGTGCAAAGCTCCGCCTCGCTCGGAAGCGCTGCCCCAGCTGCGAGTTCTCCGCTGAGGATCCGTTCGCGGATCGACGTGCGAACGAGTTCGTGGAGAGGCACCCTCATAGCTTGACTATAGAGGTTGCCGTGAATGGCTCATTGCACCGTCCGTCCACTCGCTGTTCACTCCCTGTTTGGCCTGTTTACGCGGGCCCGGCGGACCAAGTGAACATCTCATGACAAGTGAATGGAATCGACGGCGCGACGCCATCGACGCCTGCAGAGTTGTGCCATGACCCATCCCGACTCCCCCGCAGCGCCCCCGCACACCGATCTCGTCGTGGTCGGTGCGGGCATCGTCGGGCTCGCCCATGCCTGGCACGCGGTGCACCGCGGCATGTCCGTGCGGGTGATCGAGCGGGATGAGCGGCCGGTGGGTGCGAGCATTCGCAACTTCGGTCACATCTGCACGACAGCGCAGGCCGGGATCACGCTGGACTACGCACTGACCGCGCGCGAGGTGTGGCTGCAGGCGGGGGCCGAGGCGGGCATCCCGGTGCGCACAGACGGCACCGTCATTCTCGCCCGCACCGCGACAGAGGTCGAAGTGCTCGAGGAGTTCGCGGCGGAGCGCGGCGACACGGTGCGGATGCTCGACGCCGCCGAAGCCGTTCGGCTGACCGGTTTCGAGGCGCCCGGCCTCGTCGCCGGCGCCCACCTGCCGATGGACCTGCGGGTCGATTCGCCGAGCGCGATTCCCGCGCTGGTGCGCAGGCTGCTGGAGCTCGGCGTGGACTTTTGCTTCGGAGAGAACCTGCTGGAACTCACCGGCGGCTTCGTGCGCACCAGCCGCGGGGAGTACACGGCGGATTCCGTGGTGCTCGCGGTCGGGCACGATGTCGACAGGCACTATCCGGAGCTCGCAGAGCTGGCAGGAATGCAACGGTGCAGGCTGCGCATGCTCGAGATCGATGCCCCCGGCGGGTTCAGCATCGGGCCCGGAGTCTTCACCGGCACGTCGTTGCTGCGTTACGAGGGCTTCTCGTCGACGCAGGCGGCGAAGCGGCTGCGCGCCGAACTCGTGGAGACTGCGCCCGAGCTGGTGGAGAACACCGTGAACCTGATGTTCACCCAGCGCCCGGACGGCCGGCTCGTGCTCGGCGACACCCACCACTACGCCACGACGCTGACTCCGTTCGAGGAGGAAGACCTCGACGAGCTGCTGCTCGCGCAGTTCCGGCGTCTGTTCGGCGTTGGTGAGCTGCGGGTGCGCCGTCGCTGGCGCGGCGTCTACGCGTCGGCACCGACCGGACCGTTCCTGATGGCGAGCCCCGAGCAGGGCGTGGCCGTGGCATCCGTCACCAGCGGCGTCGGCATGACCACGGCATTCGGACTCGCTCGGGCCGTGCTCGACGAGCTCGTGCCGGCTCGCCACGCCGGCTGAGCGAGCACCGAAAAGACTTCACCGACCACCAAGAGATCACCCGAAAAGAATCCTGGAAGGACATGCCATGCATGAACGCGTGACAGCCCGCATGACGGGCTCACGACGCACCCGGCGTCTCGCACTGACGGCGGCGATGGCGACGATCGTCGCCGTCTCCCTCACCGCGTGCGCCTCCGGCGGCGCGTCGTCTGCCGACGCCGCCAACGCCAACGCCAAAACGCTGAGTAAGAGCGCGGCGCAGAAGGCGACTGCTGCCTCGGACTTCGGCGGCCTGGACGGCCTCGTGGCCGCCGCGAACGCCGAGGGTCAGTTGAACGTGATCACCCTGCCGCCGTCGTGGGCGAACTACGGAAAGATCATCGCCGGCTTCGAGAAGAAATACCCGAAGATCAAGATCAACTCCGCCAACCCGAACGGGTCGAGCGCCGACGAGGTGGCTGCGGCCACGTCGCAGAAAGGGCAGAGCACAGCCCCCGACGTCTTCGACATCGGCACAGCCGTACTCGACCAGAACCTCGACCTGTTCGCCGACTACAAGGTGAAGAACTGGTCCGATCTGCCGGCCGACTACAAGGACACCGCCGGCAGGTGGTACTACGACTACACCGGCCTGATGTCGATCGGCTACGACTCCAAGGTGATCAAAACGGCGCCCAAGAAGCTCTCGGACCTGCTGGGCTCCGCCTACAAAGGAAAGGTCGCCATCAAGGGCGACCCGACGCAGGCCAACGAGGCCGCGAGTGCCGTGTACCTGGCCGACCTGCAGTCCGGCGGCAAGGCAGATGACATCACGCCAGGCATCGACTTCTTCGGCAAGCTGAAGAAAGCGGGCAACTTCCTGTCTGTGCTTCCGACCCAGGCCACGGTGAACTCGGGTGAAACGCCCGTGGTGATCCAGTGGAGCTACAACAACCTCGCGTGGGGTGCGGCGGGTGGCTCGGCAGGCAACCCGAACTGGAAAACGGTCGTTCTGCCGGGCACTGCGCTCGGCAGCTACTACAACCAGGCGATCAACAAGGATGCCCCTGACCCGGCGGCCGCTCGCCTCTGGGAGGAGTACATCTACAGCCCCGAGGTGCAGAACCTGTACCTCGCCTCCGGCGCCTACCCAGCGACTCTGCAGGCGATGATCGCGAACAAGACCGTCGACGGGAGCGTGCTGAAGACCGTCGGCGAGCCGCCGAAGGAATTCGTGCAGCTCACCGCCGACCAGGCGACCGCGGCCGGCACCGTACTCGCTGCCAAGTGGGCATCCACGGTCGGCTGACCGTCCGCAGAGACCACTACGAAGGAATCGGATGACTGCCGCATCGACTGACATCGCGACGGCAGCCGCTGCCACCGGCGCCGGGACCACCAGGTTCCGGCGCCGCGAGGCAGGCTGGCTGGGCTTCACACCGTTCGCGCTCTATGTCTTGCTGTTCCTGGCGATCCCCACCGTCTATGCGGTTGCGAGTGGCTTCTTCACGAATGCCGGAGTGTTCACGTTCGCGAACCTCGCAGCCTTCGCCAACCCGACCATCGTCGGCGACTTCGTGAGCTCGTTCTGGGTGTCGGCCGTCGTCGCGTTGCTCGGCGCCGTCATCGGTGTACTGATCTGCTTCGCGTTGCTCGGCACCGCGCCGAACGGCGCCCTGCGCACCGTCGTGGATTCCGCCTCGAGCGTGCTCGCCCAGTTCGGCGGCATCATGCTGGCGTTCGCATTCATCGCACTGATGGGCATGCAGGGCGTGCTCACGCTCTTTCTCAAACAGACCTTCGGGTTAGACATCAACTCGCTGTCATCCAACGGCCCGCTGCTCTATCAGGTGAGCGGTCTGGTCTTTCCCTACCTCTACTTCTCGATCCCCCTGATGGTCATCACGTTCATGCCTGCGCTGGAGGGCCTGAAACAGCAGTGGGGCGAGGCCGCCGCCACGCTCGGTGCCTCGCGCAGGACGTACTGGTGGCGGGTGGCCTTTCCCATCCTCGCCCCGGCCTTCTGGGGCTCGACCATCCTGTTGTTCGCAAACGCGTTCTCGTCATTCGCCACCGCAGCCGCGCTGATCGACCAGGGCGGCATCGTTCCGCTCGCAATCAAGCAGCAGCTGACCAGCGAGACGATCGTCGGGGTCTCCAACACCGCAGGCGTGCTGGCGCTCGGCATGATCGTCGTGATGATCATCGTGATGGCCGCATACTCGGCGCTCCAGCGTCGTGCAAGGAGGTGGCAGCAATGAGCGCGGTCGGCCGCGTCGGCGCCGTCCCGGGCAAGGCGACCAGAACCATCATCCTGGCGATCGCCGCTGTGCTGTTCATCCTGCCGATCGGGGCGATGCTGCTGTTCACGTTCCGCGTCTCGGGAAGTCCTGGCGAATTCACGTTCGCACACTATGCGGCGATCTTCGACCCGAGCCAGGAGCTCACCTACGACCAGCTCTTCCAAGGCATCGACAACTCGCTGGTGATCTGTGCCATCACGGTGGCGATTGTTCTGCTGATCCTGCTGCCCACGATCGTGCTCGTCGAGTTGCGCTACCCGAAGGCGCGCAGGGTCGTCGAGTTCGTCTGCCTTCTGCCGATCACGGTGCCGACCGTCGTTCTCGTCGTCGGTTTCGTGCCGGTCTACCAGGTGGTGGCGGGAGTTTTCGGCAGTGTCCCGTGGACGCTCGCCTTTGCGATCGGCATCATCGTGCTCCCCTACGCGTACCGTCCGATCCAGGCGAACATCGCCGCGCTCGACGTCGTGGTGCTGAGCGAGGCCGCGAGGTCGCTCGGCGCAGGCTGGCTCTCGGTGCTGGGCCGCGTGATTCTGCCGAACCTGCGCCGGGGCATCCTCTCCGCCTGCTTCCTCACCATCGCGGTCGTGCTCGGCGAGTACACGATCGCCTCGTTCCTGAGCCAAACCACCTTTCAGACCGCGCTGTTACTGCTACAGCAGACCGACTCCTACGTTGCGGCGATCTTCGCCGTGTTCGCACTGGTGTTCGCGTTCGTGCTGCTGCTCGTGATCGGCAGGGTCGGCTCCTTCACCCGCTCGAAGAGGACTGCACGATGACCGTCACGACACACGCCGATTCCGACGAAAAGGCCGCGGCCGTCCTCGGTTCGCCCGACCTCACCGGACCGCTGACGATCAAGGGCACGGCGGTCGAACTGGTCGGGATCGTGAAGACCTACGGGTCGCACCGCGCGCTGCAGGGCGTGAGCCTCGACATCCATCCCGGCGAGTTCGTCGCGCTTCTCGGCCCGTCGGGATGCGGCAAGACGACCATGTTGCGCACGCTGTCGGGGCTCGACGGCATCGACGCCGGAAACATCCTGATCGACGGCAACGACGTCGCAAGGGTTCCGGTGAACCGGCGGGACATCGGCATGGTGTTCCAGTCGTACTCGCTCTTCCCGCACCTGACGGCGACGCAGAACGTCGAGTTCGGACTGCGCATGCGCAAGGTGGATGCCCGCAAGCGCGTCGCCCGCGCGACAGAGGCGCTCGAGCTCGTCGGACTCGACGGCTACGGCGAGCGCTACGCGCACGAACTCTCCGGCGGCCAGCAGCAGCGCGTCGCGCTGGCGCGCGCACTGGTCACTCGTCCGCGCGTGCTGCTCTTGGACGAGCCGCTCTCAGCGCTCGACGCGAAGGTGCGCGTTCAGTTGCGCGAGCAGATCGGACGCATCCAGCGCGACCTCGGCATCACGACGGTGTTCGTCACGCACGACCAGGAGGAGGCGCTCGCCGTCGCCGACCGCGTCGCAGTGATGAACGCGGGCGTGATCGAGCAGATCGGCACGCCGGAGGAGCTGTACCTTCAGCCGGCAAGTCCGTTCGTCGCCGATTTCGTGGGGCTGAGCAACCGGCTGCCCGGTGTCGTCGACGGTGACGAGGTGGTCGTGTACGATCGCAGACTTCCGATGCTCCGCGACGGCGCGGCCGGCGAGGTGACGGCGATGATTCGACCGGAAGACATCGAGTTCGACGACTCCGCTGATGCCGCAGGCACGCCGGACACACTGCCGGCGGTGGTCGTCGCGTCGAGCTTTCTCGGATCGATGCGGCGCACGACGGTGCGGCTCGCGGACGGCACGCTGGCATCCGTGCAGCACGACGTGCGGGACCGCCCGGTGCCGGACGCCGCGGTGCGGCTGCGGTTCAAGGGGCGCCCCGTCGTGGTCCGCTCGCGGTAGGCAGCCGACGCTCGCCACGGTCGTTCCGATGGGTCGATCAATCCGGCCTCCGAAACGCTCATGGAGTAGAAGGCCGGTTCAGGCTCCCAGGCGGTAAACGGAGACGTGGCTCCGCGACTCGGCCGTGAAGGGATCCCCATCCCAGTCGGCCCAGCGTGACTCCAGTCGGAATCCGGCGATTCGTGCCATGAGGTCGAGCTCGCTCGGCCAGATGTAGCGATGTGGCGAGCGGAACACCTGCGCGCTCGGTCCGCCTTCGATCGCGGGCGGGAACCGGAAATGATGCGAGGTCAGCCGCTGCTCCAGCGTGTCGATCGTGTCGACCAGGATGTAGCCGGGCTCGCTCACCTCGACAGTTCCCCCGTACCCGGGTGGCAGTGCTCGCAACTGCGGCACCCAGAGCTCGATCACGAAGCACCCGCCTGACCGCAGGTGTCGCGCTGCGTTCACGAAGCACTCCACCTGTTCGTCTTGGGTCAGCAGATTGGAGATGGTGTTGAACACCAGGTAGGCAAGGGCGAAGTCAGTTCCGACGGATGCCGTGGCCATGTCGCCCTGCACAACGGGGATCCGACCCGCGTCAACCTTCTCGCGCAGTCGTGCGATCATCGCGTGCGAGATCTCGATGCCACTGACATGCACCCCGGCCTCGGCGAGCGGAATCGCCACGCGGCCGGTGCCGATCGCGAACTCCACGGCAGGCCCTTCCGCTGCGAGTTCCTTCAGCGCTCTCACGGTCGGATCGAGCACCTCCGCGCTGAACATGCCCTCGCCAGGGGTGTCATAACTCTGCGCGGCGTCGTCGTTCCAGATCTGCTGTTGATCGATCACCGGCTCATCCTCGCTGGCTCGATCCGCGGATGCAACGAACCCCTCGGTATGCGATCAGCTCGATGAGCGCGTCGTGTCACTCGGGTCACACGATCAGCGGCGTTCAGTTAGCGGGGTTCAGCCGGCGGAGGCGAGTCGCTGGATGGCTGCCCCGAGCCAACGTTCCAGGTCGTCGACGTCCCCGAGCTCGGACTGCAGAATGCGAAGGCGCGTCGTGACCCCGAGGATGAGCGCGTCGATCGCGGCGGCACGCGCCCGGGCGTCCGCCTCGTCGAGACCGCACGCCGACAGGTAACGCTCGAGGGGATGCGTCGAGTTCGCATCCATGAACCGGGCGAGGGACTGCGCCGCCTCGGGGCGCTCGCCGGACGCGCGGAGCAGGACGAGAAGTGGGTCTTCGCCCGCTTGGCCCGCCCAACGCCGGACGATGCTCGTGGCGAGGCGCTCGCCGAACCCGTCGAGATCCCCGACATAGACGTCGCCCACTGCGACTTCCGGCCTTGACACGGCGAGAAACAAGCCGTCCTTGCCTCCGAAATACCGTGTGATCAGATTCGGTGAGACGCCGGCTTCGGTCGCTATCCGTTTCACCGTCGTCGCCCGGTAGCCGTCTCGGGCGAACAAACCACGAGCTGCCTCGAGGATGCGACCCCGCGTCGCATCCGCATCCCGCCTTCGTGTGCCGCCGTCCTGCTCGGTCATCACGTCATCGTAGCCTCATGTGTTCGCGTGTACACATTTTGTGTATGCTCGTACACATGCGCACGATCACTCCTCACGCCGTCCCCGCCGAAGTCACGGACGAGCAACTCGAAGCCTTGCGGGAACGGGTCCGTCGCACGCATCATGTCGCGGACCCGTGGCATGGCGACGATGCCAAGGGATTCGGTGCGAGCGCACTCGCTCCCCTGCTCGAGCGCTGGGCCGGCGGCTACGACTGGCGTGCCCATGAGCGTCGCATCCGGGCGTTACCGTGGCGCGTGGCCGGTTCGGACGAGGACTCGCTGAGGGTGATCCACCGTCCGGCGACCGACCCCGATGCACCCGCCGTCGTTCTTCTGCACGGCTGGCCGGACTCCGTTCTGCGGTTCGAGCGTCTCATGCCGCTGCTCGAAGACGTTCACGTCATAGCACCGGCGATGCCCGGCTTTCCGTTCGCGCTCGAGCGCGAAGCTGCGGCATCCGTGAATGAGATCGCCGACCTCGTCGTGGGCGCTGTCGACGATCTCGGGTACGACCGTTTCGTGCTCTCCGGCGGCGATGTCGGCGGCAACGTCGCCGAGATCATCGCCGGTGCACACCCAGAACGAGTCGCCGCCATGCACCTGACGAACGTGTCACCACAGCACGCTCAGACAGTCGACTCCGTTCGTCTCGCTCCGGAGGCACGCACCTACCTGACTTCCACCTCGGTCTGGTTCCGGAGTCACGGCGGATATATCGCCGAGCAGTCGACCAGGCCGAGCACACTGATGGTCGGGCTGGGAGACTCGCCCGCCGGGCTCGCAGCATGGATCCTCGAAAAGGTCACGGCGTGGTCGGACGACTACTCCACCTCGTTCTCGCCCGACGACGTGCTGACGTGGGTCAGCGCGTACTGGTTCACCGAGAGCATCGGAACCTCCTTCTCGACGTACGCCGAGCCCGCAGTCGTCCCCGAGCGCACCGCTGTGCCGACCGTCGTCTCGGCTTTTCCCGCCGATATCAAGCCGGCTCCTCGGTCCTACATCGAGGAGTTCGTCGATCTGCGCGAGTACAACGTGCACGATGCAGGTGGTCATTTCGCTGCCTGGGAACAGCCGGGTGCCTATGCGGAGGATCTTCGGCACGCAGTGCGGCTCGCGACGTCGTAGACCGGCCGTCCACTCAGGCCGCGAGCACCGACGCGAGCTCCGTCTCCAGTGCCGCTCGCGGCTTGGAGCCGACGATGGTGCGCACCGTCTTGCCGTCGACGACCAGCTTCATGGTCGGAACGGCCATCACAGTGAAGGCGGCCGCGATGCGCGGGCTGTCGTCGGCATTGACCTTGACAACGGTGAAAGCGCCGGCCGCGTCACCCTCGAGCTGTTCCAACGTCGGACCGAGTACCCGGCACGGACCGCACCAAGTCGCCCAGAAGTAGACCAGCACCGGGGAATCCGCGGCATCGACGATCGCCTCGAAATCCGTATCATCAGCGGCGATCATCGTTCGCGTCCCGTCAAGGCCACCGCTCCAGTGAATTCGCAACAGGCATCCCCGCGGGCTTCCGCCGACTCCAGCAATTGCTCAAGGACGGCTCGGCGGCGTTCCAACTCGTCGATGCGCGAGGTGAGATCGTCGATCGCCGCGCGGTACGCGGGTCGGGTCGCAGGACAGTCGTCGGCGTGTTCGCTCCCCGAGGTCAGGCAGTCGAGGAACGGTCGGGTGCGCTCCAGCGGAATGCCGGCGCGGCCGAGCGTGTGCGCCTCTGCCACCAACCGCGGCGATTCGTCGTCGTAGTCGCGGTATCCATTGTTCAGCCGCGACGACTCGATCAAGCCAAGGGATTCATAGTGGCGCACGGTCTTGACCGTCACTCCCGCGCGCTCTGCCACCTCGCCGATCCTCATGACGAACCTCCCTCTGGCGGACCCTCGCCGCCGATCACCACGGTAGACGTTGACCTGCGGGTCAAGGTCAAGCGGGGCCGTTTGACGGGTCATGAGCGATGCGATAGTCGAGTCGGAGTCCCCCAGCTCCCTGAGCGAGGCGTAGCCGAGTCGAAGGGCCCCCAGGGAACTGGAGCGGGCCCCTCGACTCGCTTCGCTCGCTGAGGGGACTGGGGCAGGAGGGGTCAGCGGGCGTGGAAGAAGTCGTTCGCGCGGCCCGTCCAGAGCAGGATGATGATGATCAGTGACACGAGAGCACTGATCGCAGCCCAGGCGAATTGGCTCGGCGAGGCGAACGCGGTGAAGGCATTGCCCACGATCGCGAGCAACTGAACGATCGTGACCACGATGCGTGCGCCGCGAGAGCCGCGAAGCAGGGCGCCTGCGATGAGCACGACGATCACGCCGAACAGGATGCTCAAGATGGCCGACGTGATCAGAGCAGTGCGGCCGTACCAGGCATCCAGAACTTGGGGATCGTTCTGCGACACCAGCAGCAGCACACCGGCCACGATGTTGAAGGCGCCCTCGATCCAGGCGAGCACTGCGATCAGGGTCACACCGGCAGGGCGGCGGGCTGTGGAACTCATCTGTCCTCCTCGTCGGCGACGTTCCGCCCACAGTATCGGCAGACGGAGGACCGGTCGGACCAGGCGCGCACTCCGCTGCGTGCGCGAATGAGCGAACAACGACGCAAAGGTTTCGCTGAGCCGTCACCCAGGGTTCACTGTCACCTGATTGGGTGACACGCGTCGAAGGGGAACACGGGCATGCGCACACAGATCAGACGGGTTTCGAGGGGTGCCGCTGTCGCGGTCGCCGTGCTCGGAGTCATCTCGGGATCACTGGCGGTTACGACGGCAGCTCAGGCTGAACCGTCTGGTTCGATCGTGGTGAACGAGGTGTACGGAGGCGGCGGCAATTCGGGCTCGACCTACACGAATGACTTCGTCGAGCTCACGAACCGGGGCTCGGCGGCCGTTGACCTCACTGGATGGTCGGTGCAGTACCACGCGAAGGCCGCAACGGGAACGTGGCAGGTCACCCGGCTGACGGGCAGCATCGCAGCCGGCGGGTTCTACGTCGTTGCCGAAGCAAAGGGCTCCGGCGGCACCACGCCGTTGCCGCAGTCGGATGCCACCGGCTCGATCG
>DASZMW010000304.1:0-5101 GCA_035551735.1 Humibacter sp.
CGGCTGGCCGAGCTTCATGGCGAAGGAGATCGCCGAGGAACCGGATGCCGTCGCCAACACCCTGCGCGGCCGCATTCACGACGACGCTGCCGTCATCCCCGAACTCGAGGACCTCGACGCCCTGCTCAGAGGTATCGACCGCATCACCATCATCGCGTGCGGTACGGCGGCGTACGCCGGGCAGGTCGGCTCGTACGCGATCGAGAAATGGGCGCGCATTCCCGTCGAGGTGGAGCTCAGCCACGAGTTCCGGTACCGTGACCCGGTCATCACACCGTCGACTCTGGTGATCTCGATCAGCCAGTCCGGCGAGACCATGGACACTCTGATGGCCGTGAAGTTCGCCCGCGAGGCAGGCGCCAAGACCCTGTCGATCTGCAACACGCAGGGGGCGACGATTCCGCGTGAGTCCGACGGCGCGGTGTACACGCACGCCGGACCCGAAGTGGCGGTCGCCTCCACGAAGGCGTTCGTCGCGCAGATCACGGCGCTCTATCTCTTCGGCCTGCACCTCGCGCGGCTGCGCGGCACGCTCTCCGTCGCGGAGCAGGCGGCCGCCATCGCCGAGCTCACCGCCATTCCGGGCAAGCTGGAGCGGGTGCTGGAGTCCACCGACTCCGTTGCACAGCTCGCGCACTGGATGAGCGACACCAGGGCCGTGCTGTTCCTCGGCCGTCACGTCGGCTATCCGATCGCCCTCGAGGGTGCTCTCAAGCTCAAGGAGCTCGCGTACATCCACGCCGAGGGCTTCGCCGCCGGCGAGCTGAAGCACGGACCGATCGCGCTGATCGAGCCGGGGCAGCCCGTCTTCGTGGTGGTGCCCAGCCCTCGCGGGTCCGACGAGATGCACAAGAAGGTCGTGTCGAACATCCAGGAGATCCGCGCCCGCGGCGCTCGCGTGCTCGCGATCGCCGAGGAGGGCGACGCCTCCGTGCTGCCGTTCGCCGACGAGGTGGTGCGCATCCCGCTCGCCGCACCGCTGTTCGAGCCGCTGCTGGCCGTCATCCCGCTGCAGATCTTCGCGATGGAGCTCGCGACGGCGAAGGGCCTCGACGTCGACCAGCCGCGTAACCTGGCCAAGTCGGTCACGGTCGAGTAGGCCACGATCGAATGGGCCACGATCGAGTGGGCCATGGTCGAAGAGGAGCCGGGCGGATGCCGACACGCACTGAGCGAGGAACCCCGTGATCGCCGGCATCGGCGTCGACATCGTCGACCTCGCCCGCTTCGACCGTGCTATCACCCGCACGCCGAAGCTGCTCACCCGCCTGTTCGCCGAGAGCGAACGGGGCCTTCCGATGCACTCGCTGGCTGCCCGATTCGCGGCGAAGGAGGCCGTGATCAAGGCGCTCGGACGCCCGGATCTGATCACCGCCACCGACGTCGAGGTGGTCAGGGATGAGCACGGCAACCCCGACATCGTGCTGCACGGAACCGTCGCCGTGGTGGCTGCCGAGCGAGGCATCCTGCGCTGGCATCTGACCATGACGCACGACGCAGGGGTGGCGTGCGCCTTCGTGGTCGCAGAGACCGGCGACCCTGTGCCGCCTGCGGCAGGCATCGTGCCAGGCGGCCGCTCGTGACCGGGGCGTCGCCCCTGCGCGAAGCCGTGGTCGATCTCGATGCGATCACGGGGAACGTGCGCGTGCTTCGCTCGACGATCGGCACGGAGCATCTCATCGCCGTCGTGAAGGCCAACGGGTACGGTCACGGAGCGGTTCCCGTCGCGAACGCCGCACTGCGGGGCGGGGCCGACAAGCTCGGGGTCGCCGATCTGGCAGAGGCGCACGAGCTGCGGAATGCCGGCATCACGGCGCCCGTCCTCGCCTGGTTGCACGACCCCGACGCGGACTTCGAGAGCGCGATCGTCGCCGACATCGAGATCGGCGTCTCGTCCCTCGACCAACTGCAGTCCGTGATCGACGCCGCGACCCGCACCGGTCGAACGGCGATCGTGCACCTCAAGCTCGACACCGGCCTCAGCCGCAACGGCGTCGCACCGGATGCCTGGCTCTCCGTGACGCGCGCCGCCCGCGCGGCCGAGATCGCAGGCCTCGTCATCGTTGCGGGCGTCTTCAGCCATCTTTCCGGCACTTCGCCCGAAGCGGATGCCGCTCAAGCCGGCGCCTTCGACCGGGGACTCACCGAGGCTTCCGCGGCGGGGCTCGACCCCGAGTTCGTGCACCTCGCGGCCAGCGGTGCCGCGCTCACACTGCCGCGCACCAGATACAACACGGTGCGCACAGGCATCACGATCTACGGCCTCTCACCGTTCTCCGATCGTGAGCCGGCCGAGTTCGGTCTGCGTCCAGCGATGACGCTGCGCTCGCGCGTCGTCGCGGTGCGCCGTATCGAAGACGGCCAAGGCGTGTCGTACGGCCACACGTACCGGGCGAACGGATTGACGAACCTGGCACTCGTGCCGGTCGGATATGCGGACGGCGTGCCGAGGCAGGCATCCGGTGAGGCACCGGTGGCGATCGGCGGCAAACGATTCCGGATCGCCGGGCGCGTCGCCATGGACCAGATCGTGATCGCCACAGGCGATCGGGCAGTGGCCGTGGGGGACGAGGTGATCCTCTTCGGTGACCCGGCGTCCGGTGTGCCGAGCGCCGAGGACTGGGCCCGCGCGGCGGGCACGATCGGCTACGACATCGTCACCAGGCTCGGCGGGCGGGTGACCAGGCGCTATGTCGGGCAGTGAGGCATTGGCCGGCACGTACACCGTCGCGACGTCCGAGGAGATGGAAGCCCTCGGACGTCGTCTTGCCACGCAGTTGCGCGGTGGTGACCTGCTGGTGCTCACGGGACCGCTGGGCGCGGGAAAGACCACCCTCACCCGCGGCATCGGCGAGGGGCTCGACGTTCGTGGACCGGTGACCAGCCCGACGTTCGTTCTGGCCCGCACGCATCCGTCGCTGACGGGCGGAGCACCGCTCGTGCATGTCGACGCGTACCGCCTCGGCGACGCGCTCGAGCTCGACGATCTCGACATCGACTTCGCGAGTTCGGTGGTGGTCGTCGAGTGGGGCAGCGGCATGCTCGACGGCGTCGCCGACTCCTGGCTCGACGTCGCGATCGAACGGCCGACGGGCGCCGCGGACGTGACGAGCGTCGGGGACGTAACAGGCACCGGGGACGTGACAGGCGATGGGGACGTGACAGACGATGGGGACGAAGGCGCCGACGCAGATGCGGCCCCCGAAGAGCCGCGCACGGTGACGATCACGCAGCACGGTCCTCGCTGGATGTGATGCGACGCGAGCCTCATCCGACCGGGTGGTCTTCGAAAAGCGGTGTTGCAAAATGCGTATTTTGCAACACTCCTTGCGAAGCGACTCAGGTGGGTCTCACGGAGCGACACCGTCTCACGGCGGGAAATGCGGACGGTCAGGACGACGGTCAGGACGGCGGTCAAGACGGCGGCCAACGCTCCTGCGCGCTGACTACGCTGGAGGGATGCTTCTCGCCATCGACACGTCGGCCGGCACCTCCGTGGCGGTCGTCGACCTCGAGGGCGGGGTGCTCAGCGAACTGACCACGGTGGACACGATGCGGCACGCCGAGGTGATCGGCGGGATGATCCGGGATGCGCTGGCCCAGGCATCCGTGACACCCGCCCGCCTCTCGGGCGTCGTCGCCGGAATGGGCCCCGGCCCGTTCACCGGGCTGCGGGTCGGCATCGCGGCGGCAAAGGCGTTCGCACTCGGCGCTGGCAAGCCGCTCGTGCCGATTGTGAGCCACGATGCGGTCGCGCTCGAGCGCTACAGCGCCGGCCACACCGGCCCGTTGCTCGTCGTCACGGATGCCCGCCGTCGCGAACTCTATTGGAGCGCGTACGGCGGCGTCGACGAGCTCGGCATCCCCTTGCGCAGCGGCGGACCAGGACTCGCCAAGCCGGCGGAGCTGCCGCACGCCGACCTGCCGAGGTATGACGCAGCATCCATTTCGGCCGGTCAGCTCGGGCTGCTCGCCGAATGGCTCTACGCGCACCGGCGGCCGTTCGCCGAAGATCGCCCGCTCTACCTGCGCTCGCCGGACGTGACGCCGTCCACCGGCCCGAAGCGGGTCACGGCATGACACCGGACGCCCTTTCCGCACCAGCGCCCGTGCTACGGCCGGCGACCATCGCCGACCTCGACGCGATCATGGCGCTCGAAACCTCGACCTTCGTGACGGATGCCTGGTCGCCCGCCATGATGCGCTCCGAGCTCCGGAACGAGCACTCTTACTATCTCGTCGCCGAACGCGCCGAGCGTGCCGAACGCGCCGGGTCCGAAGAGCCGGGGGAGGTCGTCGGATACGCGGGTCTTCGCGCCGTGAACGGATCGAGCGATGCCGACATCCAGACCATTGCGGTCGCCCCGGCCGCGAGGCGTGCGGGCCTCGGCCGCTCCCTGATGCTCGCGCTCATCGACGAAGCCGAACGTCGGGACGCCCGCGAGGTGTTCCTCGAGGTTCGAGCCGACAACCCCCGCGCCCAGCGGCTCTACGCATCCCTCGGATTCGAGCAGCTCGCCGTGCGACCGCACTACTACCAGCCCGATGACGTCGATGCCCTCGTGATGCGCCTGACCCTGCCGATGCAGGACGCCCTTCGACTCGCTGCGCTCGCTCAGGGACCTGGCGCGAGCCCGAACCCCAGCTCGCTGAGCGAGACGGAGTCGAGTCGAAGCGCGCGCACCCGATCTCGTACAGAACCCCTGGTCCTCGGCATTGAGACGTCGTGCGACGAGACCGGAATCGGCATCGTGCGAGGCACGCGCCTGCTCGCGAACGTGATCGCGTCGAGCATGGACGAGCACGCCCGCTACGGCGGCGTCGTTCCCGAGGTGGCCGCGCGAGCGCATCTCGAGGCGTTGGAGCCGACGATCGGCGAGGCGGTGGCGCGCGCGGGCATCCGACTCGACGAACTCGACGCCGTTGCGGTCACCAGCGGACCCGGCCTCGCCGGCGCACTCATGGTTGGCGTCGGTGCGGCGAAGGCGCTCGCCGTCGCACTCGACAAGCCGCTGTACGGCGTGAATCACCTGGTCGGTCACGTCGGAGCCGACCTGCTCGATGCGGAGGGCGGCCCAGGACGCGAGATCGAATTGCCGAC
>DASZMW010000305.1:0-4907 GCA_035551735.1 Humibacter sp.
AGCCGGGCATACTGAGGCCGAGCGCCTCTGCCACGGATGCCATGGTGTTGGCCGTGTACATGCCGCCACAGGCACCCTCACCGGGTGCGATGGCGCACTCGATGCGCTTCAGGTCTTCAAGGCTCATGGTGCCCGCTTTGCAGGCGCCGACGGCCTCGAAAGAGTCGATGATCGTGACATCCTTCTCGGTGCCGTCGCTGAGCTTGACCCAGCCGGGGGCGATCGACCCAGCGTAGAGAAAGACGGAGGCCAGGTCGAGCCGTGCGGCCGCCATCAACATGCCGGGGATCGACTTGTCGCATCCGGCGAGCAGCACGGAACCGTCGAGGCGCTCCGCCATCATGACGGTCTCGACCGAGTCGGCGATGACCTCGCGCGAGACGAGCGAGAAGTGCATGCCCTCGTGCCCCATCGAGATGCCGTCCGACACCGAGACCGTGCCGAACTCGAGCGGGTATCCCCCGCCGCCGTGCACGCCTTCCTTGGCGGCCTGAGCCAGACGGTCGAGCGAGAGGTTGCACGGGGTGATCTCGTTCCAGGAACTCGCGATGCCGATCTGGGGCTTGTCCCAGTCCTCGTCACCCATGCCGACCGCACGGAGCATGCCCCTGCTGGTGGTGGCTTCGATCCCGTCGGTGACGACACGGCTGCGCGGTTTGATGTCGATCTCTGGCATGAAGACGAGTCTAGAACCGCGCCGCGACGCCACTCGACGGATGCCTGGTGCCCTAGGTAATAGGCGACAGGCGCTTCATCATGCCGCGCACGGCGTCGCAGCAGACCTGCTCGACGATCGTCACAGGCACGCCGGCCTCCAACTGCCCGAAGCCTGTCTCCACGATGCCGAATGTGATCGCCGTCGCGATGCGAGAATGCTCGGCCTCACCGGCGAGCAGCTCGGACCACGCCGTCGCGAGAGGTTCCCTGAGGTCGGAATGCGCGGCATCCGCCGACGCGGAAGCCGCAGGCGACTCTGGTGCTGCGCGCACCGCATCGATGAGCCAGGCGTGACCCGATTCGACCGCCTGACGCAGATTGGCCGATACCCATGCCGTCACGCGCGCGTCCGGTGTCGTCTCGCGCTCCAGAGCCGTCGAGACAGCAGCCATCCACTCCGGCAGGTGCCGCGCGACGACCAGGGCACGAAGGTCATCGATGCTGTCGACGTAGCGATAGATGCTGTTCCGCGCGATGCCGGCCGTTGCACTCACCGCCCCTGCTGTGAGGCGCTCGGCCTCGCCCGATCGCATGATCTCCTCCGCGGCCGCGATCAGCCTCGCCTGCACCTGGGATCGATGTTCGGCAACAGTGGGCGCCGAGATCTTGGGCATGTGCTCACCTCCAGTTCGCGGCAGCACGTCGCCACCTTGACGACGGAGTGCGCGGGACCTTAGCCTGAACACATCTTAGCGACACCCTGTCCCGCAACCGAAAGGGACCCCAGATCGCGACGCGAGGGATCAGTGTTGGTCGGCGCGCAACGCAGTGAGCATCGCCAGTAACGCGGCGACCGCTTGCGGGTCATCGACCCGATATCCGGCGCGGGTCTCGCCGCCCCCGACCTTCACCCCGACGTCGTCACCATCGAGCACCGCGAAGCCGTCTTCGTCGGTGACGTCGTCGCCGGCGAAGAGTACGCCCGTCGCATCGACATGCTTACGGAGCACTTCGATTCCGTCGCCCTTCGTGGCGTCGCGAACCGCGAACTCCAGGATGTCTTTGCCTCCTCGCTCGATGAATCCGCCGAGCTCGGCTGCAGCCGAGCGCGCCTCGGCCTGCGCCCTCGCGGCCTCGGCGTGCGCCACGCCTCTCGTGTGCAGGCCGAGGCCGACCGGCTTGGATTCGACGTGAGCACCAGGAGTGCCGGCTGCAATGTGCTGCAATCTCGCGCGGAGCGCGTCGAGCGCCGAGCGCTCCTCAGTACTCAAACCGACGTCGACCGCTCCCCCGGTCAGGCGCACCTCCACGCCGTGGGATGCGATCAGCAGGGCGGAGTCGTCGGCTTCCGTCACGCGAACCAAGCCGTCGAGCGGCCTACCGGAGACGAACGCGACCCAGGTGTCAGGGAGCGACTCGAGTTCGTCGATGGCGGTGCGCGCGGCAGGCAGTACCCGCGACTCGGCCGGCTTGTCGACCAGCGGACTCACGGTGCCGTCGAAATCGAGGGCGACGAGCAGGCGAGGCGTGGCCGCGAGCCGGGCGATCGCATCCGGCAAGGCGTTTCCGGTCATCGACCGGAGCGCTTCCGTGCCTCGCCCTGCAGATCGGTCGCCATCTGCGGCAGCTGGGCGATCTCGTAGGCTCCGTAGTCGTCGTCGTTCGTCACGTGCGTCAGCGCGTCGAAGAACGTCGCCGACCAGCGTTGCACGTCGTGAGTGATGACCCTCTTGCGCAGAATGCGCATGCGTCGGGCGCGCTCTCTCTTGGGCATGTCGATGGCCCGGAGCATGGCCTCCTTGAGGCCGTCGATGTCGTGCGGATTGATGAGCAGCGCCTGCTTGAGCTCGTCCGAGGCGCCGGTGAATTCGCTGAGCACCAGCACGCCGTCGTTGTCGATGCGGCTCGCAACGTATTCCTTCGCGACCAGGTTCATGCCGTCTCGCAGCGCGGTCACGAGCATGACGTCCGCCGCAAGGTAGAGCGCCACCATCTCTTCGCGCGGATACCCCTGGTGCAGATAGCTGATGGCCGTGTGGCTGATGGTCGAATAGTCGCCGTTGATACGGCTGACCATCAACTCGACCTCGTCGCGCAACTGCTTATACGTCTCGACGCGCTCGCGTGACGGGCTCGCCACCTGCACGAGCGTGACGTCGTCGACGTCGACGGAGCCGTCACGCAGAAGCTCGCCGTACGCCTTGAGGCGATGGCGGATGCCTTTCGTGTAGTCGAGCCTGTCGACCCCGAGCATGATCGTCCTCGGGTTGCCGAGCTCCTCGCGGATCTGCTGAGCCCTGGCTTGGATGTCCGGCCTCGACGCAAGATCTTGGTACCGCTGGGAGTCGATCGAGATCGGGAACTGCTTCGCGAGCACCGTGCGCACGCGCACGCCGCGGCGGTTGGTCTTCACGTGTCGATGGCCGACTGCCTCGCCGTCGATGAGGGGAACGTCGATCACCGAACCGCGGGTCTCGTAGCCGACCAGCCTGCGGACGGCTCGAGCAAAGTTGCCTGCGTCTGCAAGGCGCTGGAAGCCGATCACGTCGGCGCCGAGCAGCCCCTCGATGACCTGCTTGCGCCATGGCAGCTGTGAGTAGATGCCATATGCCGGAAACGGAATGTGGTTGAAGAAGCCGATGACGAGGTCCGGCCGCGCGTCGCGCAGCATCTTCGGAACGAGCTGCAGTTGATAATCGTGCACCCACACGACGGCGCCGGGGGCCGCGGCCTCGAGGGCGGCATCCGCGAACCTGCGGTTCACCTGCACGTACGAGTCCCACCATTCACGGTGGAAGCCGGGCGGGGCGATCACGTCGTGGTAGAGCGGCCACAGGGTGTCGTTCGAAAAGCCCTCGTAGTAGTACTCGACGTCTTGCGCGCTGAGCGTGACCGGCATGATCTCGATGTCGTCCATCTCGAACGGCTCGAAGTGAGCATCCGGGATGCCGACCCATCCGATCCACACACCGTCTTCGCGCTTCATCATGGGTTCGAGCGCGGCGACGAGGCCGCCGGGCGACGGACGCCATTCGGCATCGCTTCCCTCACCGGAGACGTGATCGACCGGCAACCGGTTCGAGACGATCACGAGGTCGAACTGTTTCGCGCCCGATCCGGCAGGCGAGCCGCCTGAACCCGGTGCATGTTCGTGGTGCGCGGACTTCGATGGAATGAGCGCCTCCTGACCTGGATGCCTGTTGGCGTGAAGACACGTTACCAGCCGGTCATTGCCTTCTCCCAAGACATCGGCATGATCGAAACCCCCCGTTCACGCCCGACGCATAGCGTCATCACCGATGATCGCTACCGGAATGAGCACAGCGTGCGCATACCCGCACGGTACCGAGCAGGCATTCGCACTCGCCTCCCGCCTGGGTTTCGACGGCATCGAGGTGATGGTCACCCGTGACCGCCGGACGCAGGACGCCGAGGTCTTGAACGCACTCTCGAAGCGCTACGGGATGCCCGTGCTCTCGATCCACGCGCCGGTACTGGTCTTCACCCAGTTCGTCTGGGGCCTCGATCCGGTCGTCAAGCTCGAGCGATCGGCTGCACTGGCGAAGACGGTCGGCGCTCCGACTGTGGTGGTGCATCCTCCGTTCAGGTGGCAACGGCGGTACGCGTCGGACTTCACGACTGCCGTGCGCGAGATCAGCAACGCTTCGGGCGTCGATCTTGCCGTGGAGAACATGTTCCCGTTGAACGTCGCGGGCCGCCGTCGCACTGTCTATGCCCCGGACTGGGATCCGGTGACCATCGATTGCGACTCCGTGACCCTCGACTTCTCGCACGCGGCCCTCGCCGGCCAGAACAGCCTCGAGATCGCCCGGCGCCTCGGTGACCGATTGCGACATCTTCACCTCTGCGATGGATCGAAGTCGGTCTACGAGGGCGGGGTCCTCGACGAGCACCTGCTACCCGGTGACGGCAAGCAGCCGGTGGCGGAGGTCTTGGAATATCTCGCCGGACGGGACTGGCACGGGAGCATCGTCGCCGAGGTGTCGTCGCACGGAAGAAGCGCCGATGAGCGCATGGAACGGCTGATGCGCACCCTGCGCTTCGCCCGAACTGCTCTTCTGGCCGGTCGTGGTACCCGGCTGCCGGCCGAACGCCTCGCTCTCGGCGCCGTCGGCTGATCCTCCCGCCCGCCGCCTGTCTATGCGCTCTTCGGTGTGTAGCGTTGAGCTGACCAAGGGGGCATTGATGCGCAAGTACCTGCTGAACTGGGGTGTCGTGACCACGACGCT
>DASZMW010000306.1:0-6296 GCA_035551735.1 Humibacter sp.
GGCGAAGCGCAGGTGCTCGCCCTCGGCGCGGTCAAGGCAGGGTCGGATCACGAGACGTTTCGGGTCTATCTCGACCCGGCGGGGCATCCGTTCTGCCTCGTCGCCCCGACCGACTGAGCGCCCTCAGCTCCCTGAGCGAGGCGCAGCCAGCTCCCTGAGCGAGGCGCAGCCGAGTCGAAGGGTCGCTCAGCCGAGTCGAAGGCTCAGTACTGCGTCTCGATGCCGATGCGCACCGTATCGCCGAGGTCCACGCCTTCGCGGGTGCGGATCGCCTTCTTGATGGCGAGCACGAAGGTGCCGTCACCCTCGGGGAAGATCGACGTCGACCACCGCGACGAACCGAGCGTCGCCGTCACCTTCACGGAGTTGAATCCGGCGGGTGGATGCGGTGCGTCGTGGATCTCCTCGGAGATCTCCAGCGGCACTCGCGCGAACACCCACAATTCGCGTCGTGCCTCCCACGGAAACAAGGTCGAGGAGAACTCGTATCGAATGCCGGTCATGAGCCAACGCTATTCGGGGCGTACGACCGCGGGACACTACGCTCAGAAGGCATTCGCAGCACCGAGGAGAGTGGCGCCATGGCCCTGTATCTTGAAGACCTGCACGCCGGGCAGACCTTCGTGACTCCCGGCCGCACGATCACGGAGGCGGACGTCGTCTCGTTCGCCGCCTGGACGAACGACAACAACCAGGTGCACACCGATGTCGAGTTCGCCAAGCACACGCGTTACGGGCAGCGAGTCGTGCACGGCATGCTCGGGGCATCCCTGTGTCTGGGGCTGATCGCACGCACCGGCGTTTTCGAGGGCAGTGCCGTGGCGCTCCTGGGTATCGACCAGTGGAAGTTCACGGCACCGATCTTCATCGGCGACACGGTGACATGCACGGTGCACATCCTGTCGACGCGGCCAACGCGGTCCGGGGAGTATGGGATCGTCGAGCGGCAGGTCACTCTGCACAACCAGCGTGACGAGGTGGTGCAGACCGGGCGCATGGACCTCATGGTCGGGGTTGCTCCCATGGCTTGAGCGGCGACTCGTGGCTTCCGGCCACCGCGTTGCTTCCCGACCGACTCGTGGCTTCCCTGGCGACTCGTCGGAGATTCTGTGTGACGCACGGCAGAAGGCATCCGCGGCTCGGCGTGCCGCACAGAATCTCCGACGAGTTCGGCGTCGGAGGCTACGTCGCGTAGCGGTCTGCGGCGGTGAGGGCCCCGTCGATGGCATCCAGCCCCCGGCGCAGCTCGTCCTCGGTGATGATCAGCGGGGGCGCGATGTGCATGCGGTTGAAGTGGGTGAAGGGCCAGACGCCGGCCGCCTTGCACGCCGCGGCTACCTCGCCCATGGGTGCGGCATCCGCACCGCTCGCGTTGAACGGCACGAGCGGCTCGTGCGTCTCGCGATCGCGCACCAGCTCGAGCGCCCAGAACAGGCCACGGCCTCGCACCTCGCCGAGCGAGGGGTGCGTGTCGAGCCATCCGGTGATCGTCGGCTCGATGACGCGTGAGCCGAGGTCGCGCACGCGCTGCAGGATGCCGTCCCTTTCGAACACCTCGAACGTCGCGACTCCGGCGGCGCAGGCGAGGGGATGCCCGGAGTACGTCAGGCCGCCCTGGAACGAGACGTCGTCGAAGAAGTGCGCGATGGCGTCCGAGATGATGACGCCGCCGAGCGGCACGTAGCCGGAATTGACGCCCTTCGCGAAGGTGATCAGGTCGGGAGTGACGCCGTAGGCATCCACCGCGAACCACTCGCCGACGCGGCCGAAGCCGACCATCACCTCGTCGGCGATGAACACGATGCCGTACCTGTCGCAGAGCTCGCGCACACCCTGCAGGTAGCCGGGCGGCGGCATCAGAACGCCGTTCGTGCCGATGATCGTCTCGAGCAGGATGGCCGCGATCGTCTGCGGCCCCTCCAGCGTGATCACCTGCTCGAGGTGTTCCAGAGCGCGCTGTCCCTCCTCCGCCTCGGATGTCGCGTGGAACGCCGAGCGGTACGGGTACGGCCCGAAGAAGTGCGCGACCGACCCGTCGGCATCGGGCTGGTTGGCCCAGCGGCGCGGGTCGCCGGTGAGAGCGATGGCGGTGTTCGTGTTGCCGTGGTACGAGCGATACATCGAGAGCACCTTGTGGCGGCCGGTGTAGCGGCGAGCCATGCGCACGGCGTTCTCGTTGGCATCCGCTCCGCCGTTGGTGAAGAAGACGTGGTTCAGGTCGCCGGGCGCGACCTCGGCGATGCGGCGGGCGAGCTCGCCGCGCACATCGTTGGCCATCGACGGCTGGATCGTCGCCAGCCGGCCGGCCTGCTCCTGAATGGCGCGCACGAGATCCGGATGCTGGTGCCCCAGATTCAGATTCACCAGCTGCGAACTGAAGTCGAGGTACGCGTTGCCCTGGTAGTCCCAGAACGTCGAGCCCTCACCGGCCGCGACCGGCGTCGGGTTGATCTGCGCCTGGGCACTCCACGAATGGAACACGTGCCCGCGGTCGTCGTCGCGCACACGCAGCTCCTCGGCCGCGTCGCCGAAGCGATGGGATGCCCCGGTGCGGTCGGTGTACCCGGTGCGGGCCTGCTGTTCGGTGATGGTCATCGTTGAGTTCTTTCGAGTCCGGTGGTCGAGCGGCGGTGGCGTCTAGTGGTTCCCCGGGAAGGCGAGCTCCACGCGGGACTGCGCGGGCTCCGGCCAGCGGCTCGTGACCACCTTGGAGCGCGTGTAGAAGTGGAACGACTCCGGGCCGTAGATGTGCGAGTCGCCGAACAATGAATTCTTCCACCCGCCGAACGAGAACGATCCCACCGGAACGGGAATCGGCACGTTCACGCCGACCATGCCGACCTCGATGTTGAACTCGAACTCGCGGGCGGCCCCGCCGTCACGGGTGAAGATGGCGACTCCGTTGCCGAACGGGTTGGCGTTGATCAGCTCGATCGCGTCGTCGAGCGTGTCCACGCGCACCACGGAGAGCACCGGTCCGAAGATCTCGTCCCGGTACGTCTTCGACTGAAGCGGCACGTTGTCCAGCAGCGTGGCCCCGATGAAGAACCCGTCGCCCTCGAAGTGCTGCCGCGAGCCGTCGACGACGACCGTCGCACCCTCGGATGCCGCACCCGTCACGTACGAGAGCACCTTCTCGCGGTGCTGTGCGGTGACAAGCGGGCCCATGCCGCTGGCGGCATCCGTTCCGTCGCCGATCACGAGGTCGTCGATGCGCTTCTGGATGGCCGGGATGAGCTTGTCGCCCGCCGCCCCGACGGCGACGAGCACGCTGACCGCCATGCAGCGCTCGCCGGCCGAGCCGTACGCGGCCGACACGGCGGCATCCGCTGCAGAGTCGATGTCGGCATCCTCGAGCACAACCATGTGGTTCTTCGCGCCACCGAGTGCCTGCACGCGCTTGCCGTTCGCGGCAGCGCGCTCGTAGATCGACTTCGCGATCGGGGTGGAGCCGACGAAGCTGATGGCGGCGACATCCGGGCTGTCGAGAAGGGCATCCACCGCCACCTTGTCGCCGTGCAGCACGTTGAGCACGCCGGCGGGCAGGCCGGCATCCGCGAAGACCTTCGCCAGGAACACGGATGCCGACGGGTCCTTCTCGCTCGGCTTGAGCACAACCGTGTTGCCGCACGCGATCGCGCTGGCGAGCATCCAGAGCGGAACCATCACAGGAAAGTTGAACGGCGTGATGCAGCCGACCACGCCGACCGGCTGCTTGACGCTGTGCACGTCGACCCCGGTGGAGATCTGCTCGCTGTAGTCGCCCTTGAGGTGCTGGATGAGACCGGAGGCGAACTCGACGTTCTCGAGGCCGCGCGAGACCTCGCCCGCCGCGTCGGAGAGCACCTTGCCGTGCTCGCTCGTGATGATCGCTGCGAGCTCGTCGCGACGCTCGGTGAGCAGGTGACGCGCCCTGAACAGCACGTCGGCACGCTTCGTGAGGCTGGTGGACCGCCATCCGGGGAGAGCGGCCTTGGCGGCCGCGATGGCCGCTGCGGCGTCCGATTCGGATGCCATGATCACCTGGTGCTGCACCGCACCGGTCGCAGGGTTGTAGATGTCTGAAGTGCGCTCCGGGCCGCCGAACTCGGCGCCGTTCACAACGTGGCGGATCAGGGCCATGTCAGGTCCTTTCGGTCGTGATCTCCCTGCCCGGTCGTGCGGGCTCCGCGTGCCGAAGCAGCCGAACGGTCGTGTCGAGCGCTCGAGCCGATGGCGGCATCCGGACGTTTCGACGGAACGAGGGATAGTCTGGTTTCTCCCATGTTCACAGAGAAGTGGAAACGATAGCGGTGCCAGAACGTCACGGCTTCGCCGAGGGTCGCACAGATCGTCCGATCGATGATCGCCGCGAGCCCGGCAACCTTCCCGACCATGCGGATGACGCGCGCGACCCGTCGTCCGCACCCGCGCTCGACGCTGATCGCACGGCAACGCGCCAGGCGGTCTCCCGTCAGGCAGTGCTCCCGACGATCCGCGACGTGCTGCGGCTCGAAGAGGTGGTGGGAGCCGTGCCGGAGGTGCTCGCAGGCGAGGATGCCCTCGACCGCGCCGTGCGCTGGGTGCACGTCTCGGAGACGGCCGACGTCGCCCACCTCGTGAGGGGTGGCGAGCTGATCCTGTCGACAGGGGTCGCCTGGCCGACGGATGCCGTCTCGCTGCGCACGTTCGCCTCGCGCCTGGTCGACGCGAAGATCGCCGGCGTCGTACTCGAGCTCGGCCACCGGTTCCCCGAAGCGCCGAAGGCGTTCGCAGATGCCGCGCGTTCGCTGGATCTGCCGTTCATCGTGCTGCACCGCGAGGCCCGCTTCGTGGCGATCACCGAAGCCGTGCACGCACGCATCATCGCCGACCAGATGGCAGCGCTACGCGCCCGCGACGAGATCCACGCCCTCTTCACGCAGCTGAGCCTGCGCGGCAGCCCGATCGACTACATCGTGTCGCAGGTCGGCCGAACCCTCGGCTCGCCCGTCGTGCTCGAAGACCTCACGCATCGCGTGATCGCTGTCGAGGCGATGGGGCACGACGCTCAGGTGCTGCGGGACTGGGAGCAGCGCTCCAGGCAGGCGCACGAACGAGCGGCTGATGCCGTCTCCCGCGGCGCGATCACGGGCAATGACGACTGGACCATCGTGCCGGTCGAGGCGCGAGGAACTCGCTGGGGCTACCTCGTTGCGTTGCCGGGCAGGCCGCATCTCGCCGGACGTACGAACGTGCTCGAGCAGGCGGCGGTCGCCCTCGCGCTCAGCCGGCTCGCCGACCGCGGCGCCGACGAGTGGACGAGGAGCAGCCACGAGCGCATCGTGGCCGTTCTGCTCGGGCGCCGGTTCTCCAGCGAACGGTCGCTGGCGGACCGGCTCGAGGCCGCCGGCCTACCGGTGACGGGTCGCACGCTGGTGGGGGTCTCCGTGCGCGTGCGGGGGAACGCCCACTCGGCCGCTGCTGCGGCATCCGCGGCGCGCGAGCTCGGCGTGCCGACGATCACGGCTGCGCATCCGTTCGCCGATGCGTCGACGAGCGTGCTGATCGCGTCGGTCGCGCCTGCCGCCCAGCTGGCGGATGCCGTTCTGGTCGCCTTCGCTAATGCCGTTGCGCGTGCTGCGGAGGCGGCGCCCGCCGATGTGACGCTGGCCATCGGAGCGGATGCCGACGGCATCCCCGGCCTGCTCGCTTCGATCGAGCAGGCGACCGAGCTGCTCAGCCCGCAAGAGGATCACAAGCGCCGCGGCCCGCTGATCGTGCGGGTCGAGGATCGGCCGTTGCTGCGGCTGCTCAACTCGTTCGGTAGCGATCCGCGCCTGCAGGCGCACAGCGAACGGATGCTCGCCCCGCTCATCGAGTACGACCTGCGTCGCAGCGGCGATCTTCTCGACGTGCTCACGGCGTATCTCGCGTACCCGGGCAACCGCACCCGGGCGGCGACCGCGAGCCACCTCTCGCGGAGCGTGTTCTACCAGCGCATCGCGCTCATCGAGGACCTGCTCGGTGTCTCGTTGGACGACGGCGAGGTGGTCAGCGCGCTGCACGCGGCGCTGCTCGCGCGCCGAGGCCGCTGAGGGCGCGGGGCACCGCCGGCCTCAGCCTTCGGTGTCCGTCTCGTCGTACCGCTCGGTGATCATCGGCATCGTCGCGGTGATGACGGATCCGTCCGGCCGCAGAGCTCCCTCGATGTCGCTGGTCGATGGCGCACCTTCGAAGGTGGGCGAGTCGTCTGTGAGCAGCGGAACGCGGATCGGCCGGCCAGCGAACACCTCGACCTCGCGTCCGCAGACGCTGACGCGTGCCGACGCGCCCTC